>CAKSOR010000159.1 GCA_934477985.1 uncultured Eubacteriales bacterium | reverse complement strand
CCCTGCCGCGGTCAGGTGGCGAGCTCTGCTCGCCATCCGCCTCGTATCCGAGGCGGACGGGCGCGTAAGCGCCCGCCTGCACGGCGCGACCGCTTTGCGGTCGCGCCGCAAACGAGCGGCAGAGCCGCTCGTTTACGGCGGCAGGCTTGACCTGCCGCCGTCTTTTTTGCGAGCTTGCGAGCAAAAAAGAGCGGACCGCAAAGGCAGTCCGCAAAATATCATTATGGAAAAACAGCTGATCGACTTTTCGTAAGTCAATCCCGACTCAGAGCTTCATTCCGCCGTCGACCGTCAGATCAATGCCGGTGATGTAACGCCCCTCGTCCGAGCAGAGCAGCAGAGCCGCGCCCGCGCAGTCTTCAGCCTTGCCAGCGAATCCCGCCGGAATGCCCGCGTAAACCTGCTTCGAATAGACCGGATCGGCGAGCGCGTCGGCGTTTCTCGGAGTCGCGATGACTCCCGGCGAGAGATTGTTTATCGTGATGCCAAGCGGCGCTAACTGCTTCGCTAAATTCATCACTAAATTCATCTGCGCCGCCTTTGACGACGCATAGACCGCCATGTCCTTGTGCGGCTTGTACTGTTGTACGCTTCCGATCGTCACAACGCGACCCCAGCCGTTTTTCTCCATGTGCGGCTCGCAGAGCTGGATCAGCCTCAGCGACGACTTGAAGTTCGTCTGGAGCTGGATCTCCATCTCCTCCGGCGTGATCTCGTTCCACTTCTTGCGGAACTGTATCGACGCGTTCAGAACGAGAATGTCTATCTCCCCGCCGACCGCCTCGAACAGCTTCTCCGCGCCGTCCGGCTTCGAGAGATCGGCGACCGCGATTCCCTTTACCTTCGCGCCTCCCTTGCGGATGCGCTGTGCAGCTTTCTCACACTTCTCGACACTCGTCGAACCGTGCACGAAAACATCCGCGCCCTGCTTTGCCAGACACTCGGCGATCGCGAAGCCTATGCCCTGCGTCGAGCCTGTGACCAGAGCTCTTTTTCCTGTCAGATCAAACATTGTAATCTCACCTTTCATTATATTTTGTTTATTTTGTATTGCCAATATCCGTGAAACCCTTGACAAACCACCTGGAAAGCGGTATAATATCATATGCGGTATGCGCGGATATTTCAAAACAGGGGGAACTATTATGAACGAAACGAAGATATGCTCGGACAGCGGCAACCTGCTCCTGAGACTCTACTACTCGACCGCCGAGCCGTCGAAACGCCCCTACAGGGAGCACCATCACACCGAGCTTGAGCTCTCGCTCGTCGTCTCCGGCAGCGGCACTTACACTGTCAAAGACCGGCAGTATGATATCCGCCCCGGCGATGTCTTCCTCTTCGGAACTCACGAGGAGCACTACATAACCGACATCTCCGAGAAAATAACCCTGATGAACCTTCACTTCGAACCGCGCTTCATCTGGGCGAGCCAGGGCGAACTCTTTGACGCGAAATACCTCAAGATATTCTTCGACCGCAGCGAGAGCTTCAAAAACTGTCTTGACCGATCAAATCCTGCTACCGACAAGATCCGCCGCCTGATTGTCGAGCTCGGCTCGGAACTCGAGAGCCGCGATCCGGAGTTTGAGCTAATGGCGAAGGTAAAGCTCCTGACCATCCTCGTGCTGCTCATCCGTGAGTACGATTACGTGAACACCGAGAAGAGCTATTCCGAGAGCGCCAAATTCCATGGTGTCAGCAGCGCGATGAAATATCTCGACGAAAACCTCGAGAAGAATCTGACCCTCGACGAGCTCGCCGCCCGCTCCGGACTCAACAAGACCTACTTTATCACGCTGTTCAAGCGCCTGAACGGCGTCACGCCCTGGGAATACATCACAGCACGGCGGATAGAACGCGCCGTAACACTCCTCAAGGGCGACGTGAACATCATGTCGGTCGCGGTGAAATGCGGCTTCAACAGCGCGTCGAATTTTAACCGCGCCTTCCGCAAGGCGACCGGTCTGACGCCCTCCGAATGGAAGAAGCGCCATCAGTCCGAGACACCGTAATTTATTGGAAGGATTCATACTGTCGGTCAGCCGATCGCCGCAGCGGTTGATCGTAACGTTCACCTTATATCTATTCTAACACATTTTTCGCGCGCCGTCAACAATTATATTTCGAACTTCTTTGCAAATATTTTATTTTTCTGGAGGACAAGATGACTTTTGAATACATAAGATCGACCGCGCTCAGGCAGTCCGCGATCGACCTCTCCTGCTCGCCCGATGATTTCTGCCGGGATGAAAGCGTCGCCGTTATTTCAGAACCGGCTTCGGACGCGAGAAAATACCTGAAGCTGCCGTTCTTTTTCGAGCTCGCGAGCTATGGATCGAACGCCGTCGCTTCATGTTCGCCCGAGATACTTGATTTTGCCCGCCGGTTCATCGACCGCGACGATATCTACAAGTGCTTTGAGCCGGATCTTCTGTATGAGCTCAACGACGAGCTCGCTAAGTTCGGTATGCGTGTGAAATACATGGCTGACTACTATCTCCCCGACCCTGATCTTGTCGACGCCGCGCTGAAGGTCAACAAGTGCCGTTATGAGCTGAAAACACTGACTCAGACCGACTTTGCCGGACTCTACCGCCCCGAGTGGTCACACGCGCTCTGTGAAGCCAGGCGCGAGCTTGATGTCCTCGGTGTCGGGGCTTATGACGGCGATAAACTGGTTGGACTCGCCGGATGCAGCGCCGACTGCGGCGAAATGTGGCAGATCGGAGTCGATGTCCTGTCCGGTTACCGCTGTCAGGGCATCGCGAAAGCGATAGTGACGAACCTCGCCGCCGAGATAATGAAAGCCGGAAAAGTGCCGTTCTACTGCGCCGCCTGGTCGAACGTCAAGAGCCGGAAATGCGCGGTCGCGTCGGGCTTCCGTCCCGGCTGGGTCGAGATCACCGCGAAGCCGGTGGAGTGAGCGTTTGCGGCGATTTGTCGTTATTGATGTAGAATTTTCTCGTAGTGATAAAAATATTTTACCATTTTAGCATGCTAAAGTACTTGACAATCAGGTAAAAATATGGTATAATCTTTACATCAAAGAATCAACGGAGGACATTCCAATGAAAAAGTTAATCGCACTTGTTATCCTGGCGGCAATGGCGCTGACCATGCTCGCCTCCTGCGGCAGCTCGAAGAAGTACATCGTTCTCGACGATAACTTCGGCGCCGAGGAATACGCTATCGGTTTCAGAAAAGAGGATTACGCGCTCGCCGCGAAGGTTCAGGAGATCCTTGATGAGATGGGCAAGGACGGCACCGCCGGCACTATCTCCGAGAAGTGGTTCGGCAACAAGGACGCGTTCCTCACCGGCGGGGATTTCCCGCGCGAGATGAAGACGGTTTCCGGCGACAATTCGCTCCAGTACATCCTCGACAAGGGAGAGCTTGTCCTCGGACTCGACGACAGCTTCCCGCCGATGGGCTACAGCGACTCGAAGACCGGTGAGATCGTCGGATTCGACATCGACCTCGCCGAGGAAGTCTGCAAGCGCCTCGGAGTCAAGCTCGTAAAGCAGCCGATCAGCTGGGACGCGAAGGAAATTGAGCTCTCCTCAAAGAACATCGACGTCATCTGGAACGGCATGTCAGTGACCGATGAACGCATCGAGAACATGTTCCTCTCGAAGCCCTACATCGCGAACGCGCAGGTTATCATTGTCGCCGAGGATTCGCCGGTCAAGACCAAGGCTGACCTCAAAGGCAAGAAGGTCGGACTCCAGAAGGGTTCGTCGGCGCTTGACGCTGTCACGGCTGACACCGAGACCTACAACGCCATAATGGATGGTGGCGAGATTGTCCAGTTCGACGAGAACCTCACCGCTTACCTCGACCTCAAGGCAGGGCGCGTTGACGCGTTCGTTGTCGATAAGGTCGTCGGCGAGTACATAATCAAGAACAACTGAATTTCAGTGCCGCGGGCTTAGTGCCCGCGGCTTTTTCGAGCATTTTGTAAACAATCCGCCAAAGCGCTTGACAAACCTCGCGTTCGGGTGTATAATTGACTAACTAATATTTGTTAGGAGATATACAATAGACTTGTTCGATAACCCTCCCGAATTGTCAATGAAAATGACGATTCCATCGCCATTTTCATACGCTAAAGTCGGGTTATCGAACAGGTCTAATGAAACGCTCATTACAACAAAAACTCGGACTGCTCGGCGTAGTAAGCCTGCTTTCATACGCCGCGGCGGTGTTTATCGCGCCGCTCGCCTATCCGGGCTATGACCGGCTTGCACAGGCTGTGAGCGACCTCTCGGCTGATCTCGCGCCGTCCAGAACCTTCTGGAATCAGCTCTCCTGCCTTTACGCGCCCTGCGGTATCGTCTGCTGCACGCTCTGTACGCTTGAGGCTGTGAAATCGGACGACTGCAAAATGAAGCTCGGAATAGCGCTTTTTTCGCTGATGAACTGGATCTCCGCGGTCGGATACGCCGCTTTTCCGCTGCCTGACGCCGGAGTGCCTGAGGGCTTTCAGGGAGTTATGCACCTCGTCGTCACCGGCTTCGTCGTCGCGCTCTCGATCATCTCTCTGGCGCTTCTGATCGCTGACTTCAAAAGAAAAAGAGCGCTCGCGGTCTCTGCCGGAGTCGCTCTCTTCATGATGATGTTCGGCGCGGTCGGAACAGCTGCCTTTCCGCCGGAGCTCTTCGGAATCCCCGAGAGATTCAGCGTCTTCTCGGCTGTCTGCTTCAACGCGGTGCTCGGAATATTTCTTTACCGCGGAAAGCTCGGAGGGGAAAAATGTCAAAACACGTAAGGCAATACATCGGAATTTTCGCCGCGCTTGTGGTGTATTATGTAGTCCATGAGGGCGCGCATCTGATCGCCGCGCTTATCATCGGGACGTTCAGAGAGTTAAGATTCCTCGGTCCCGGCATCCAGGTTGATGTGAACGCTGAGTCGATGACCGACACACAGCTCGGGATATTCTGCGTTGTCGGGGCGCTCGCCACTCTTATCGTGGCATACGCGCTGACATTTCTTCGTGAGCCTGTCTGCCGCTCGAAGAGCAGAGTCTTCCGCGCGTCGGCTTATTATGTCACAATCGCGCTTCTGACGCTCGATCCGCTTTATCTGTCACTGCTGTGCGGGATTTTCGGCGGCGGTGACATGAACGGCATAAAGCTCCTCGTTCCAGAACCGGCGGCGAGAATAACGGCGGGGCTCATCTTCATTAGACCTGTTCGATAACCCGACTTTAGCGTATGAAAATGGCGATGAAATCGTCATTTTCATTTACAAGTCAGGAGGGTTATCGAACAGGTCTATTCTGAACCTCGCCGCGTTCATAGTATTCGTCCAGCCGTCCTACAGGCGCTCGTTTCAGTCGAGCGAGAGTCCGTCGTAAGCGACGCCGAGCTTGTACGGAAGCTCCAGCTTCGACACGTAATCGCAGAGTTCGGCGTGCGTCGAACCGATCGGCGCGATGTGCGTGAGCCAGACCTGGCTCTTGTCGGTCAGCGTGCCCTGCGAATATAGCCGCTCGAAGGTGCGCAGCGCGGTGTGCAGGTTCATGTGACAGTTCGAGTTCTTTCCGTCGTCGGTGAGGATCGGCATCGTGCACTCGTTTATCAGAATGTCGATCTTGCGCCCCTTGAGCGCCTCGAAGGTCTCCTCAAGATAATAGCCGCTGTCGAGCGCGTAATAGAGCGTCCGTCCGTCGGCGAGCGTCACGAGGAAGTTCGCCGAGTTCTTCTCAAACGCCGTGCTGTGATTGCCGCGCAGGGGGATAACCTTGTTGCCGCCGATCTCGTACTCCTTGCCGAATTCGAGGCGGACGACATTGACGTCGGTCGGCTTCATGTAGACCTCACGACCCGCGGTGACCTTCGAGGTCATCATGAACTCGTCCATTATCGAATAAGCGTCTTCGACAAAATAGACGTTCAGCGGCTTGTCGAGCTTCTTGCGCGCCACGAAACGCGTCCAGAAGACCATGTAATTGAAGTGATCCTCGTGTGTGTGGGTGCATAACAGATGCTCAAGCCCGTAGAGCGACTCGCCAAGCTTCTGTGCCGCGGCGGTGAAATCCGCGCCTATGTCGATCATCGTCTTCTCGTCTATACGGAAGGACGAACGGAGTCTGAGCTCGTGACCGCCGACCTTGCGCGCGTTTGAACAGATCGGGCACTCGCAGAATGGCGTCGGAGTTCCCTCACCGGCGCTCGTCCCCCAGAATCTGAGTTTCTTTACCATATTATTGACCTCCATTTGAAAACAGCCGCTCTCCGGTCAACGGAAAGCGGCTTGCTATTTTTCTGATGTAATCAGTCAGCCTTTTCGGTCTCAGCGGTCTCTTCGGTAGCCTCGGACTCGTCCTCGGTGGTTTCCTCAGTTTCTTCGGTCTCCTCAGTCTCCTCGATCTCGGGCTCTTCGGGCTTTATCTCTTCCCAGCCAGCGTAGAGCTTAGAAACCTTGCCGCCC
>CAKSOR010000158.1 GCA_934477985.1 uncultured Eubacteriales bacterium | reverse complement strand
GTATACGAACAAGTAGTGCCGTCGGTCTTTACGTCACCGATCTTGCGGACAAGATAATATACAGTCCCACTCTCGTTTGAGTAATCCGAAACGAGCGTCACACTCGCAGCTTCTTCGGTGTCAGTATAAGCGAACTTGCCTTCTCCGGGGAAGAATCTACTCTTGTCAAGTGAGAAACCGATGTGGGCGTATGTTTTAATTTCAAGTTCGGAGATATTCGCGTTGATAGCGTTACCCAACTTTTCAAATTTGACTGTGACCGGAGCGAGCTGAGCGCCGTTTGTTACGGTCAGGTCGCACTTACCGATATATTCGTTGTTGCTGTGCTGTGCGTCCGAACCGGAAACTATCTTGACGAATTTGTAGCTTCCGGCGGGAATGTTCGAGTCGGCCAAATTGACCGATTTGCCAGACGCCGGTCCGACATAATGCCAATTCTCATTATCGGTCGAAATGTAGACCAAGTATCCGGTAATTCCGGTGGTGTCATAAACTGTGAAGCTCAGCGTCGGGAAATCGGAGCCGGTTAATTCGAAAGACGATGCCGCGGCGACCTGCGGCAAGCAAAGTCCCTCTCCGAATTTTCTCTTCGATACAACCTTCTGCGGAGTTCCTTCTTCAATAGTGTTTATATATTGTTCTATGTAGTAAGATATTCCTTTAAGTTTTTCGATACCTGAGATGATTATAGATTCATGCGAAGGCTCGCTTACGAGAGTGTAATCAATCTGCTGCTTCGTGCCCTCAACATCCATATAGAGCAGCAGAGTCGGCATAGTTCCTTTATTGGCAAGTCCAGCGAAATCCACACGGATACCTTCGTCAACCTTTGTGAAAGTCGCTGCTAGCGAGGACTCTGTATCGATTACACCAGTAACATCGCAGCCGAAATCAACGGTGTTTTCGAGATAATCAGCGTTATTCCCGGGGTTCGCGCGAACACGAAGTGTATTGAACGACATGTCATTAAGCACCCTCGGATTCATTACGGCAGGCTCACCGACCTTGTCCGCGCTGATCGCACCGAAAGTTGCATAACTGTCGACATTATCGGGCTTGAGCAGAACATTGTAATTAAGAGCTCCTTTGGTGTTCTTGCCGTTCATATCGAGTGTCGCGCAGATATTGCCATTATTGTCGAGCGAGAATGTACAGCCATTCGGTACGTCGAGTGTGGTCGGCTCTGCGGATAGCTTGCAAGCTCTGAGCGGCGAAGAATATAATACCGTGTCAATCTTTCCTTCAGTAAATGTACCGGTAAGCTGATAAACTTTGTAATAATATCCGCTGATGTCCCCGACATGCGCCCTTTTAAGTGTGAAAGACTTTGCCGTTCTATTTTCTATCGCGTCAAATTTCATTGTGGTCATGTTCTGATCATCCCACAACCCAGCACCCTTTATAAGACAGGAATCATCGAACCCGACATATTCAACTGTATACTCACTCGATCCTGTATCGCTGAACTTAAGCAGACCATCGAATTCTCCGCCGTCCTTGATAAAAATATCACAGCCAAGGATCACCGAGTTCGCCTTGTAGTTCCTAGTGTCACTCGGTACTGAAATAATTTTAACCGCGTCATAGCGGCCAGGCGTTAACGATTCAACACCTGCGATTGACATAGTAAGCGATGTTTTATCGAGCGAACCGTCGGTCATCGCGTAACCGAATCTCGTACCCCAACTATTTCCGCCGTCCTCGGAAAGGAATACGTCATATCTGAGAATGTTGCTTTTGTCCTCAACTTTAACGGTAAATCCGAGCGATCCGCTATTGTACTGTTTAATGTTGAACCCGATCGCAGCCGAAACGCACGGTACTCCGTTATCAATGATCTCAGTCTCAGTATATCCGCAGATCACGCAGGTGTGCTGACGCTCTCCGTCAGTCGCCGGTGTAGCGGGAGTTGTGACCTTCCACGCGCCAAAGATATGATCTGTCTCGGTGCTGAACGTGAACGGCAGTACCTCGCCGAGCCTAAGCTTAATAGAACCGGTGTGCGCGTCGCTGACCGAAGCCTCGCCGACCAGATCAAGCGAGATAAAGCAATTTGTCAGATCATCAAATGATTCCATATTATATGGCAAATCAAATTCTTTGTAAGCTGTATTCTTATCAAAATACATTCCGCGAATGTACTCGCTTCTTTCGGAATCTTTCCAGATGTGCGAAATTCCCGTGTATCCTTCGGGTATCTCGCTGACAAAATTGAGCATTTTGCCGCTGTTTGTCTTGTAGTACAACGGCACAATTCCGGATTCACCGCCCTCTTCTAAGGTTATCGAGCAGTCAAAGAGCGCATAGTTGCGACCATAACCATTATTCGGGAATGACACTATCTTCATTTTTGTATAAGTTCCCGGGACAAGCATCGAACCGATAATCTTGCCGCTCGGCAAATTTCCTTCAGATACCTGAGCCCATGCCCCTCCCGCACTTATCCAGTTCTCACCATCGTTCGAAAGATAGATTTCATAAGAGAAGACATTCGAATTATTTACAGGAGTAATCGACGCGACAAGATTGCCGTCATCTACGCTCAGCTCATATGAAGCCGCCGGAGCAACTTGTACCTCTCCGGTATTGTTATGCTTTACATATCCGCATACCTTGCAGGTGAAGGTCAATATGGTGTCAGAGCCTCCGGTCGGATTCGGGATGGCTTCTGCGTTGCCCCAGATATGTCCAGTCGCCTTAACGACCGTCTGCTCCGTGATAACCGTTCCGCATATCGAACACTTGACCCCGGCAGTCAGTCCATCTTCGGTACAGGTAGCCGCGACCGCGGGGATTTCAACCTCAGAGTGTCCGAGTGCCGGAAGCGTCTTGGTCTCGCCGAGCAGTTCGCCGCAGACATCGCACTTGCTGCCTGCCGTATGACCGTCCTCGGTGCAGGTCGGTTCAACCGCCGGAACTCCCACCGGAACGTGTCCCTTCGCTGGGACGGTTGTCTGCTCAACAGTCGTGATTCCGCATCTCGAACACTTCTTGCCCGCGGTAAGTCCGGTCTTGACGCAGGTCGGCTCGACCGCCGGAACTTCGACCTCGGAATGTCCGAATGCCGGAATCTCCTTTGCCTCCGAAATTATCGCGTCGCAGACGCCGCAATGCGATGCCTTTGCGACTCCGGTCTCGGTACAGGTAGCCTCGACCGCTTCGGAATCAATAACCTCGGTGTGTCCCTTCGCCGGAATGACCTCGGTCTTCGTCTCGCCGCACGAGCATTTCGACGTAATTAAGCCATCAGCCGTACAGGTCGCGTCAGTTCTTTCGATCTCCTTGAAATCATGAGTATGTATCGGGGGAAGTCCTCCGATTCCGATTGAACCTCCGGGTATAACCGCCGAACCGGACGAATCAGTGACATTTCCGGCACCGGATATGCCATTCACCTTACCGTTTCCGGTCACGGTAACATCAGCCGCTGAATCGATCTTTCCGATCGTGCTTCCGCGTACCGTATCGATAACAGAGCCTTCGCCCTCGTTCGTGATGTTGACATTATCAATCTTCGTATTTCCGGAAACGCTGATCTCAGCGGGCGCGTCAACATTAAGCCCGCCGACCTTTGTCTCATCGTCAACCGTGAGCTTAGCATCCTTTCCAGCGATGTTCACTTCATCGACGATCGTCTTTCCGCCGAGTTTCACATCAGCCCCTTCACTGATCCCGACCTTGTCGACGACCGAATTACCGATCGTGACCTCAGCGGGCGAATCAATCTTCAGTTCACCGAGTGTAGTGCCGTTTATCTCGACCGGAACATCCTCACTGACAACAAGCTCGCCTATCTCGCCGCCCTCGATGACGACCTTGTCGATTCCGTCGGCGATCTCGACGGCCGAAACGGCTCCGCCGTCAATGACGACTCTGACCGCTCCGTCAACCTTCGCTATAGTGATCTTTCCGACGCTTGCGGAATTCAGATGTATCGAGTTGACACCGCCGCCGCGGACGAGCAGACGTCCGCCGATCTCGACGTTGTTCAGCCACACATCGCCCTCACCAACGCCGTCGCCGATGATGACATCGCCCTTGACCGTCATGTTTTCAAGAACCACGTCCGGCGAATTGACGATCACAGAGCCTTCAGCGTCCTGTGAATAAGTCCCTGCCTCACTGTAATAAGCCTTGAAAATGTTGTAGAGCACCTGCGCGAACTGCTCGCGGGTGATGAAAGCCTCCGGCAGAAGCATACCGTCGCTGCCGGAAACATAGCCTGCCGCGACCATCGCCGCTACTGAACTGACCGCCCAATCCGACGTCTTATCGGAATCACTGAAAATTTCGAGCAGCGATGCGTCTCCGTCATCCAGCCGCAGAGCCTTCGCGAGAACTGTGAAGACCTGTTCGCGGGTGGCATTCTGGAGCGGTGACATTGTTGTGAGTCCAGTGCCTTTGATTATGCCCATGTGAACCGCGCCGGCCACATAGTCGTGGAACCAGTCGTCCTCTCCGACATCGATGAAGCGCGAGATATCATCGGCGTTTTTCGCGCCGAACACGCGGACAATGACCGTCGCGAGCTGTGCGCGCGTCAGAAATCCGGTGGGATCGATCATCCCGTCAAAGCCCTGAAGAAGATGATTTTCGACGGCTGATTCAAGAGCTGGTCTTGACCATCCGTCAGGCATATCGCGGTATTCGGCACATACCCCCGAACCGAGTGTGACGCAGACAGCTAATGCTGTCAGAAGCGACAGGCCGCGCTTGAAAAAAGATTTCATGCTGTTTTCCTCCAACTTGAAAAACTTGGCGCAATAAATTATGCTACCAGTATAATTATATCAGAATAGCGTTCATGAGTCAATAACAATTGACACCTTTATTTTGAACAAAGAGTAAATTTTGTCATAAAGCGGACAAAAACCAGTCGATAATGCGGTTCTATATTTGTACA
The DNA here is from genome assembly GCA_934477985.1 of uncultured Eubacteriales bacterium. Taxonomy (GTDB): domain Bacteria; phylum Bacillota; class Clostridia; order Oscillospirales; family CAG-272; genus Flemingiibacterium. The sequence continues at coordinate 1,546 of CAKSOR010000158.1, read as the reverse complement.
TGTCAAGAAGAAAGTCAGACGCGCCCTGCATTCTTTATCGTACTCCTGTTTTTCGCTCTCCTTTTGAGGGGGATTTTTATTATATTGGAGGCTGGTTGTCAACTTTATTGCACCTGATCAGAATTTTTTATTCATTTCGGGCAGTTTTATTTACACACCTGAAAAATCGGTGTATAATCTTATTGTGAGTGCGGAATATCTCTCATCGGCTCTGAGTTTTTTTCGAAAAAAATCGTTTTTTCTATTTACATTTCGGATTTTTTGGTGTAAAATATAACTATAAATGTTTTTTACAAGGAGAATGAAATATGCCGAGAAAACCGGAAGAACTCGCGGAATGCATTGCCGCGAAAATAAAGAAAAAAAGCCTCAGACTCATCCCTGATAAAAACAGTGACCATCTCAGATCCGCACTCTTAGCGGCGGCAGAATTCATGTCCGGCGATGATGATGAGAAATATGATATCGACTTCATTTCCAAGGTCTATGAGCAAAGATATAAGAATATCCTTCCCGCGGCGGAAAAAGGCACGAGCCGCAACGTGAACGAGTCCACAACAATGGAAAACTACCGCTTTGATCAGTATTATCCTCAGGGAAATTTTTCCAACAGCCGGATCAATGTGCAGCTTATGGATCCGTCAAAGCGCACGCCTGACTTCATACTCCACATGGGTGTGGCGTTCATGCTGAAGCCCGAAACGCTCGATAAACTGCTTGAGGAAAACGGATTTTACCAGCTTCATGTCAAGAATATTCACCACCTCGCGATCTACGCGACGCTCGCGGTCTGCACGGATGAAATGCGGAAGAATCCGAACTACAATCCTTTCGCAAATGTAAAGAAGCTCTACGAATCCGCACTCGAAATCATAAACGCCGCGCCTGATGAATCCGCGCCGGAAACAAGCGATGTCACCGAACAATACGCCTTTGCTGACGGAAAGACCACACTTATAAGAGAATATCTGGTCGGAAAGCGAAATCTCACTCCGGAAACAATGATCGGCTACGTCTCGCGCCACAAGGAGATCTACACATTCAGACACTCAAAGCTCGTTCGCGAACATAGTGAGCTTATGAAAAGGCTCGCCCCCGATCGCGACGCCATGATCGGCAGTGCCGACGAGAAATACACGCTGAAAAGCTTCATCATGAATTACTGCAAAAACGTCACTGACAAGCGTTACAACGAGGGAATAAGTTCGTTCATTCACTCCGCGAAAAGAAAGAATGTCCTGCATCCCACCCGCGAGATAATGATCGTCCTCTGGCTGTTTGTTTTTTGCCTGAATAATGACTGTTCGTCGGGTATCGCCATAAAAAACGCGATAAACAATAAACTTATTGACTATCATTTTCTCCCGCTGAACGGCAGAACCAGATTCGACACGGTAATCCTTGAATGCCTGAACGGGCTGAGTGACATTGAATGCGACACAAACCCGAATTTTTCACGCGAACTGTCAGCTGTCATGAAAACGCTTGACGCTGTAAAAGAAATACTTATAAAAGAAAAAGGTTCAGAATCAGACAAAGATAACAT
>CAKSOR010000157.1 GCA_934477985.1 uncultured Eubacteriales bacterium | reverse complement strand
ACTGCGCCATCGCTCCGGAGGAGATGAACGGAGAGGAAGTCAACGACCTGATGTTCGGACGCAACCGCTATGTTGAGGACACACTCAACTGTTCAATCACCGAAAGAAACACGCAGACAATAGCTGATGTAACCGCCATGATGTGTACTGCCGTGCTCGCCGGTGACGACGAGTACCAGATCGCCTATATACCGATGTATACAGGTGTGTCAGCGATAAGCGAGGAGCTTATACATGATCTCAGCTCGTTTGACGAACTGCAATTCGACCGCGAGTGGTGGGATAAGGCATTGCTTGAATCGAGTTCGATCGGCGGAAAGAACTACTTCGCGTCGAGCCCGCTGCATCTGATGAGCGTAGACGGTATCTGGTGCATGTTCTTCAATCAGAACATGATGGACGATCTGGGACTCGAGTACCCTTATGAACTCGTGAGATCAGGCAAATGGACGGTCAGTGAGATGCTCCGCTATATAAAGGCGGCATCCAATCTGAACGGCGACGATTCGTTTTCGCCCTTCTCGTTCGACGGCAATTCGGTCTACGGCTGCGTGTCGATAACTTCCGGAATTCCGAAGTTTCTCTACGGCGCGGGTATGGATTATGTTGTGAACGAAAATGATGTCCTCACACTGAATATCAAAAGCCGCCGCTTCATTGATGTACTCGATAAATACGCGCCGTTTTTCAGCGGCGACGAAATGTTCATGAACGTGCAGGCGACGGGTGATTTCGCGTCGTACACTGGCGGTATCACACCATACATCGCGGCTTTCACGCAGAATCGTTCGCTCTTTATCGGCACTGAGGTCAAGGTCGCAAACACTCTGCGCGGCATGGAACAGCCATTTGGCGTACTCCCATTCCCGAAGCTCGACGAGACTCAGGATAACTACCGCTCGACCGCGCTGCACCAGCTCTCAGTCGCGACGATACCTGTTACCGCAAAAGCCCCCGAAGACTGTGCTCTGCTTCTCGATGTGTTGTCATGCGAATCCGAAAAACGTGTGCTTGACAGATTCATGAGCAGCACAATAGAACAGAAGGGACTCCGGAATGAGGAATCGATTGAAATGCTCGGACTCATCCGCCAGACGCTCTCGTTCGATCCCGGAATTGCCTTCCAGATAGCGACCGACCTTGAAAATAAGCTCCGTGACGATCTCGTGAGTGGATCAGAGGGCTTCGCGTCAGATATTGCCGCTCTCGAGAATTCACTTCGTGAAAAGCTCGATATTTTGGCTGAGAGTACAAAATAAAATCTGGAGATATATTATGGAATTCAGAATCTACGACCCCGCGCGCGGAATAATCCCGCCGCACATAGAGAACTCACGGCTCACAATAAATAAACTCCCCTGCAAGGGAGGCAGCGACATAGAATATTACCGCGATACACTCTGCCTTATCGACCACGACAACGGCGGAACATTCAGGCTGCTGAACCCTGACCGTCCGGAGTCACCGCTCGCGGAGCTGTCCGGACTCGGCAATCTCAGGCAGATTGAGGTTTCCGAGATAAGAAATCGAATTATCGCCGCGGTCACCGCGCGTGAAAACGGTCTCTGGCTCATCGACATGACAGACAGAACCTCGCCGTTTGTTGTCTGCCACTATGACAGCGTAGAGTTCGCGACAGGCGTGACTTTCTGCGGAAAATACCTGTTTGTCGGCTGCCGGAGCTTTGGCGTCGAGATAATCGACATATCGTCTCCCGAGCGTCCGCGGCATGTATCGTCGATACGCGCCGGCGAGGTGCAGTCGATCAAGGTCTCAGATGGGCTGCTGTTCACAGGCTCATGGGGCGAACGTGAGATAAACGTCATCGACGTCTCAGACCCGGACTCGCCGCGAAAACTGTCAAGAATAGAGGTGGACGGACGAACCGACGGCATTTGCGTTCATGGGAAGCTGCTCTTTGCCGCGTTCGGTCAGCACCTGAGACCCGACCCGGGATATTCACCGGACGAGTATGGCTATGGTCGCGGCAACGGCTTTTCGATCTATGACATCAGCGATCCTGAAAGACCGGAGAAGCTCTCCCGGACTCTCTTCCCGCACAGATATTACTGCTGTGAGAGGGATATGTGGGACGTGACAATAAGTTCGCGCTATGCGATAGTCTCGCACACCTTCAACGGCGTCTGGATATATGATGTCTCAGATCCGAAAGCGCCCGTGCTCGTCGATTACATCGGAGTAACGACCGACAAAAAGCTCGGAGAGATGATAACAATAACCGATCAGCTGATGAAAACAAGACCTCCGATCATTCCCTTTGACTACGAAAAGGTCAGTTACGCGCCGGTCGCCGGAGTCGCGGTCGGGTATGGCAGACTCTGGGTGGCGGCAGACTTTTCAGAGCTTGTCGAAGCGCACGGCGATTACTTCACGCCCGAAGCGAGCAAAGCTGAAAAAGAGCCGGTTGAGCACGGCGAGAACTTTTATCTGCTCCATCCCGGGCAGGACATTCCAGAAGACGCTGTTTTCGTCCGGAATATCGGTCAGGTGCACTCGGTCACGGAGCTTGACGGAAGATTCTTCGCCGCCTGCGGCAACGAGGGAATAAAGTGCTTTGACAGCGGACTTCATGAGCTTTTTGAGCACAGAATCGAACCGTTCGTTCGCGACATACACGCGTTTGACGGGAAACTGTATGCTGCCGCCGGAGATTCCGGAATATATATACTTGAGGCGGATAGCGGCGGACTCAGAACTATCGGAAACTTCTGTATGCCCGGAATGACCTGCGCACAGGTGATTCCGACCGGACGCTTTCTGATGGCGCACGCCGACGATCAGCGGCTCTTCATTATTGACGCCGCGGATCCGGAAAACATGCGGCTTGCGCTCAGCGAGAAGTATTTCCCCGGGCTTGTATACTACCGCCAGATGACAGAGAACGGCTCGGGAGGAAAATATTTCGGCTGCTGGTGGAACGGCAATTATACGCGCTGGTATGATCTCTCTGGCAGCGAGCCGGTGAGGCTTGAAAACGTACAGGGCAGACTCAACTTCCGGAGCGGAGTCACCGGACTCAGCGAGGAATACAAGGCGCTTGCGATCTGCTGCGGCGGGTACGTGATACACGATATCCGCGGAGATTTTGAGTATTCGGACAGGAAGGTGATCAGGATACCTGGCGTGAGGCTTTCGGGAAAACCGAAGGTCTTCGGGAAGATCCTGACGGTCAGCGACCGCATAGATGGGAATGTCACTGTCTGCGACATCTCGTCGCCGGAATCGCCTGTACTGCTTTTTTCCGCGAAATTCAACGGTCATCCCGACATCCTTCAGGTTTCAGGCGGGAATGTGTATATCCCGCTCGGTCACCAGGGTATATGCGCGGTGAGACTTGACTTATGAGCTTTACGGGGATAAGCCGGAGAAATCTGCTTTTTATAAGACCGGATATGCCGGAATCACCCCATTGAGTTCTGCTTTCTGAACTCTCTGGGGGAGATTCCGCAGATTTCGGTGAAGCAGTTCGAGAAATAATAAGGCGTAGAAAATCCGCAGGATTCAGAGATCTCGCAGATCTTACGCTGTGTGTTAATAAGCTCGTTCTTCGCGCGGTTTATCCGGAGGCGGCGGATATATTCATTGGGCGGCAGACCTGTCGCCTTTTTTATGTTTCTCCTGAGCTGCGACTCGCTTATGAAGAATTTTCCGCTGACAGACGCCACGCTGAGATTCGTATCGCTGAGATTCGCTGAGATATAGTCGATCACCGCGTCGGTCGAGGTGGTCTCGTCAGTCGGATACTCGTTCCTTATAATCGCCGCGAGTATTCCGTAGAGGATGGATTTCGACTGGAGCTGCACATCGGCGCGCTGCTTTGAGAAGACATCGTTAAGACTCTCAAAGCGCGAGAGAAAATCCCCGTAGTCCCGTGCGCGGATCATGGGCGGAAGACCCGAGTCGGGCAGCGTGAAGCCTTTTGCCGACTGGAAATCGACGCAGTAATATTCAACGACCTCAGTGAGCTTTTTCCCGGCGTAAGGCACGTTTTCGGGCAGGAAAAGCAAGTCTCCGCCGCGCACTGTCAGTGTCTTTGCTGGAAAATAATATTCGATCGAGCCGCTGACGAATATCAGCACTGCGTCATATCGTCTCGGACGCGCTTCATCCCTCCTCCATGAGCGTTCGGCACTGTGGAAGACGTTGACGACGCGGTCTATGTTGTATGTCAATTCTGATCACCTGATTTCTTTGGAGAGCTGAGCCGGTCTGTCCCGGAAACTCTGTTTGATAACCTTAAGGAATCCCGCCCTGACGGCTTGTGCCGCCGGTTTTTCGGACAGTTCTATTATAGCATTTTTCGCAGTGTTTGTCAATGACCGATTTTTATATCTTTTTGCTCTGATGGTGTATTTACATATTCGCTCATTGTATGATATAATAAATATAAATGCTGACCCGTGTCCGGCGTCGGCAGAATAATGCTCCGCCGCTGACGCCACTAAAGTCGCCCGGACGCGAAAGGAAAAAGCAATGTCAAACGATATAAAGGGAATCATTTCCGGAATAAAGCGCATGGAGATACATGACGGCGACGGACTCCGGACCACCATATTCTTCAAGGGCTGTCCGCTCAGATGCCTCTGGTGCCACAATCCGGAGAGCATAGGTTTCAAGCCGCAGCCGGCAGTTTTTTCCGCAAGATGCGTGCGCTGCGGGAGCTGTGCCGCCGTCTGTCCGACCGGCGCTTTGAAGGTCGGCGAAAGGAGCGCTGTCAGGGACGCGTCTGTCTGCACCGGATGCCTTAAGTGTGCAAACGCCTGCCCGACCGGCGCGATAGTCGGTTACGGAACTGAATACAGTGTTGATGAACTGTTCGAAAAGGTCATGAGCGACGAGATGTTCTTCAGAAACGGGAACGGCGGAGTCACGCTCTCGGGCGGCGAGTGTCTCGCACAGCCGGAATTCGCCGTCGCGCTCGCGAAAAAGTTCCGTGAGCACTGCGTAGACGTCGATATTGACACCTGTGGGAATGTGGAGCGCGGGACGCTTGAGCAGATTATCCCGTACACAGACACCTTCCTCTATGACATAAAGGCGGTCGACCCGGAGGTTCACAGACGCTGTACCGGGCGCGACAACTCGCTCATACTCGGAAATCTGCAATATCTGTCTGAGCGCGGCTGCCGGATTGAGATAAGATATCCTTTAGTCGTCGGTTACAACGACGGTGAGTGCGAAAAGATCGCCGGTCTGTTATCCGGAATGAGAGGCATAACCGGCGTGAAGGTGCTCAAGTATCACAATCTCGCGGCGTCGAGATACGCGGCGCTCGGGATGCCGGATACTCTGCCTGAGGCGCTGACGACTGATAAGGATGTAGAAAACGCCAGAGAAGTGTTCAGGGCACACGGAATGAGGACGCCTGACTGACGAAAAAGAATTCAGCGCAAAAACCCCCGCCATTCGTCTTCCGAACGGCGGGGGCTTCAGTCAACTGACTTCAGCGAGCTATTTATTCAATTGTGATCGAGCTTCCGGAAGCGAGCTTCTTTGGCTCTTCCTTCGGGACGTTGATCGTCAGGACGCCAGACTCGTACTTAGCCTTGACACTCTCAGGCTTTACATCGCCCACGAAGAAGCTGCGCTGGCAGACACCTGCGTAACGCTCCTTGCGGATGACGTGACCCTTCTTGTCCTCCTCGTCCTTGTCGAGCCCCTTCTGAGCGGTTATGGTAAGATAGCCATCCTTGATGTCGAGATTGATCTCATCCTTCTTGAATCCGGGGAGATCGACCGCGAGCTCGTAGTTTCCGTCTTTATCGTTTATGTCGGTCTTCATCAGGTTCTTAGCGTGCTTTCCGTAGAGCGGGTCATGCGCTCCGAAGAAGCCTCCGTCGAAAAGATCATCGAACATGTTTTCACCGAAAATGCTGGGTAACATAATGAATCCCTCCTGTTTATATATCTGAATCCGCGACACCGCGGATACGCTGACACTCAGACTTTTTTGCAAAAGCTGTTTTTGCGTGATCCACTGTACCGCGTACAAGGGAAGCACTGATTAATTCAGTTTGTCCCATGCTTTGCTTAAATTTATCGCGCACACCGCGCTTTTTGTTTTTTGCGTTGCTCACGCTTCGACTTCAGACTGCTTTTATCACCCTCCGGGTCTCCTGACCCCTTTTCTTTTTACATATATATTATACCTCATCTCTGAACTTGAAACAAGACTCCCGCGGAACAATAAAAAAGAAAAAAACGTGTTGTGAGCACAAACATCACATATAAACCTTCGTTTCCGAGCTTGTTTTCGCAAAAAAGCTGTTATCTGCGGTTCGTTTCGCGCCGACGGCTATTTAAGGCAACACCGCACAATTCACGGCTTGCGCCTTAAGCACGCATCTGCTTGCGCCTTTTCACCAGTTGCTACGCAACTGGTTCATACGTCACAAAAATTCTTGACGTGGGACCTACCACGCACCAGTTGCGTCGCAACTGGTCGAATTCTTTGTTTAG
>CAKSOR010000156.1 GCA_934477985.1 uncultured Eubacteriales bacterium | reverse complement strand
CGGCTGGGAAGCTCCCGAGGTAGAATTCTTCGCAGAGCCAGATCTTGGCTGACTCGCCGCACTGGTCTGAAAGAACGCTGATTTAAAAATCCAACTATTCAGTTAATTACGGCAATGCCGCACATTCACAGCTGATGCCTTATGAAAAGCCGCCGTATCGACCGGCGGTTTTTCTTTTCGCGAAAGCACGGTATGCTATTCGGTTTCAGTCGACGAGTCCTGCACGCGCTTTGCTGCGGTATTCACTCGGAGGCATACCGCACTCGTGCCGGAAAAAGTTCGAAAAATGGTAAACGTCTCCAAACCCGACCTGCTTCGCTATCTCGCCTATCGGATACTCCCGGCTCGAGTTCGCGACGAGCAGCTCCTTCGCGCGCTTTATCCTCAGCCTTGTCAGATAGCGCTTCGGCGAACAGCCGTAGAGCTCGGCGAAGGTCTTCGAGAACGCGCGCTCGCTCACACCGACCAGTTCGGCAAGCTCCGAGATCTTCAGCCCGGGATCGTAATAATCACGGTGAATCCGCTCGAGCGCCGGGCGAAGCTTCTCGGTTTTGCGGAGCGGCCTTCCGACAAGATCGTTCCGCCTTCTGAGCTCGGCGAGAATCCGGTAGGTGAGAGCCACGCAGTCGAGTCTGAAATACTCGTCCTCGCGGTGACGCCGCCAGAGCTGTTCGGCGCGCTCGAAAAGCGGCAGTATCTCCTCGCAGTTCCGGACGATCATGTATTCGCAGTCGTTCTCGCCGAGATAGTCGATGACGTAGCATTTGATGTGGTTCTTCGGCAACTCGACGCGGTATCTCTCGCCCCTGCGGAAGAAAACGACGTCGCCCTGCTCGACTATGTAGCTCCTGCCGTTTATTAGTATACGGTCACAGTCCTCGGCAATATAGATGACTCCGTTCCAGCTGCGCGACTTCTTGTCGAGCGGGTAGTTGTTTCCGAAATTTTCATACAGTTCAATCTGTATAATACTATCGACCTTCATTTTTTCGCCTCCCTCTCAAGATAATTATACCTCATTCCGAGCAAAAAGGCAATAGGTTTTGAAAAAATATGTTCCGAAAAGTACAAATTTTTCGCTTTTTCGCATTGACCGTTATATATCAATGTGTTATAATATATAATGGTAATACTTATGGAAAGAGGCATATCGATGAACGAAACGTTAAAAAAAGATCTCGCGTTCATAGAGAACAAGTACCATAAAACAAATGAGCCCTTCAACTCCTTCAACCGTATGGGTTATCACGGCTGGGAGTGCGACCCCGCAACCGGGCTTGACGACACTGAGATGGCTGAGGCGCTCGAAGAATATCTCTCCGGGCTCACAGACACCGATCACGCCGTCATCAAGGCGAAAGCCTTCGCGTTCGTGCTCGATCACATGCGTTTTGAGATAAACGAGCACGATTATTTTCCCTGTCTTTACAACTGGTCGCGTCCGCTCAATCACTTCATAATCAACCGCTGGCTCGGCGAGGTCAGGCACAGCGATGAGTCGAGCGCCTTCGTATCTGAGTACACAAGGAGCGGCGATGTCACGATCTGGATGGACTACGACCATTCAGTGCCTGACTGGGAGGCGCTCTACTCGCTCGGCTTCGCCGGGATAAAGAAGCGCGCGGCAGAATACCGCGAAGCGCGCGGCGGGCTTTCCGAAAAGGAGCGCGGATATTTCGATTCTATCGAAACAGAGTATTCCGCGATACTCCGGCTGATCGGCAGACTGCGCGACTACGCGGCGGAAAAGGACTTTGAAAAAGCGCCGTTCATCGCCGGATGTCTCGATCGCCTCGCGACCGGCGCGCCTGTGACCACGCTTGACCGGCTGATGCTGATCTATCTCTACTTCATGCTGTCCGAGAGCGTCGACTCCTACCAGGTGCGCTCGCTCGGAAGCGGACTCGACCACGATCTTGACGCGGTTTATAAAGCGGACATCGCGGCTGACAGGTTCAGCGAAGACGAGCTCGACTCGTTCATCGCGTATTTCCTGTTGCAGTTCTCAGCGATCGGCAACTACTGGGGGCAACCGCTGTATATCGGCGGGCGCGGGAAGGTCTGCGACATGACCTGCAGATTCCTCGACATCTACGACGAGCTCGGCATCTACAACCCGAAAATTCAGGTCAAGTACTCGAAGGACACGCCGGATGAGCTTCTGAAAAAGATCTGCGACATGATCCGCCGCGGACACTCGAGCTTTGTCTTCGTCTGCGAGGACAACATCATAAAGAGCTTTGAGCTGCGCGGAGTCAGCCGTGAACGCGCCGGGGATTTCGACGTCAAGGGCTGCTATGAGTTCGCGCTCAGAGCCGGCGAGTTCTCGACCGCGCCGTTCTACGTAAATCTCTTAGCGCCGGTCGTCAGGGCGCTCGGGAAGGTCGGTGACGACGCCGATTACAAAACGCTCGAGGACGCCTATTTCGACGAGCTCGGCAGAGTCTTTGAGGGCGGCATCACCTACTGCGACGAGATGGAGAAGTACATAGGCTCGGTCAATCCCGCGCCTATGCTCTCGGCGACGATAACGCGCAGTCTTGAGAACGCCCGCGACGCCTACGCCGACGGCGCTGAGCTCAACACAACCGCGATAGTAGTCGGCGGAATCGGCTCGGCGGTCGACGCGCTGATGGCGGTGAAGACGCTTGTATTCGACGAAAAGCGCGTGACACTCGGTGAATTCAAAAAGATACTCGCCGACAACTGGTCGGATGAAAAGCTCAGAGCCCGTGCGCTGAACTGCCCGCACAAATTCGGAAACGGCGACATTGAGTCGGACGCTCTCGCCGCAAGAATCGCCGACTTCACCGCGTCGTATCAGGGCCGTCCGAATTCGCGCGGCGGATATTACAAGGTGACAATCCACTCGGCAAGGCAGTTCATCGAGCAGGGCAGGAAGATCCCGGCGACTCCGGACGGACGGCTATTCGGCGAAGAGACGAGCAAGAACGCCTCTCCGACTCAGGGCATGGATCGTAACGGCGTCACCGCGCTGATAAACTCGGCGCTCGCGACAAAGCCATGGCGCTTCACAGAGGGCTTCGGCTTTGACGTGATGATTCACCAGAGCGCCGTGAAGGGCGGCGACGGACTTATGGCGATGCTCGGGCTGCTCAGAGCCTATGATCTGGGCGGCGGCTCGACGATACAGTTCAACATCACCGATGCCGAGACTCTCCGCGCCGCGCAGAGAGAGCCCGAAAAGTACTCGAACCTCCAGATCAGGGTCTGCGGCTGGAACGCGCTCTGGAACAATATGGCAAAGTCCGAACAGGACAAATACATCGAAAGGGCGGAGCACCTGCAATGACCAGTGGAATAGTTTCCGACTTCAAGCGCTTCGCGGTTCACGACGGCGACGGAATCCGCACTACAGTGTTCTTAAAAGGCTGCCCTCTCCGCTGCGTCTGGTGCCACAACCCCGAGGGCATATCGCCGAAGCCTGAGCTCGCGTTCTTTGGCGGCAAATGCGTCTCGTGCGGCGACTGCGTCAGAGTCTGCGAGAATGGCGCGCAGATAATGACCGACCGTCACGAGTTTGATCGCGCGAAATGCGCCGCCTGCGGGAAGTGCGAGCGCGAGTGCGTGGTCGGCGCGCTGAAATTCTACGGAAGACGAATGACCGTCGACGACGTCATCGCGAAGGTGCTCGAGGATAGGCTCTTTTTCGACGCGTCGGGCGGAGGGATGACTCTCTCTGGCGGCGAGCCGACCATGCAGCCGGAATTCACGCTGGAGCTGCTGAAAACCGCTAAAGAAGCCGGGATAAACACCGCGCTCGACACCTGCGGATTCGCCCCGCGCGCGGTATTCGGGTCGATGCTTCCCTTCACCGACACATTCCTTTTTGACATAAAGCACTCGACCGACGCGGGCTATAAAAAATGCACCGGACGCAGCTCGGAGCTTATATTCGACAACCTCAGATTTCTGTCCGACTCAGGCGCTTCGATCGAGATACGCGTGCCGCTCGTTCCAGGATTGAACGGCGATTATGAGACGCTCGACGGCATCGGCAGGATTCTGTCGGCGGTCAGGACGACGAAAGTGCGCTTGCTACCATATCACGACTACGCGCACTCGAAATACTCCGCGCTCGGACTGATTGACACTCTGCCGGCTGTGAAGAGCCCCGGAAAAGCCGAGCTCGAAGCCGCCGCCTCCGTTTTGAAGAAATACTCACTGAACGTAATTATCGACTGAAAGGACATGATCATGAACAATCGCAAAATCGCGCTTCTCCTGCTCGCCTCGCTCCTTGTCACAACCGCGGTCTCCTGCGGCGGTGAGAGCGGACAGAACGCCGTAACGACTCCGAACCAGAACACCGGAACAACCTCGCCTGAAGAAACATCGCCTTTTGTGAAGGATGATCTTCCCGATGATCTCGACCTCGGCGGAAAGGAGGTCAAGCTCTTCATCGGCGACTACAACAACGCCTATATCGCAGACATGTACAGTGCCGAGGAGACCGGAAACCGCCTCTCTGACGCGGTCTACAACACTATCCACAGCGTCGAGGACCGGCTCAGCGCGAAACTCACTTATGACTACGAGACCTACGGCTGGAGCGATCTTCAGAGCTTCGAGAGCCGGATAACCGCCGGGATAATGGCGGGCGACAACTCCTTCGACATTCTCTTCGACGTCATGAACTACACGTCGCAGATGCTCGACGGCGAGTACTTCATCGACCTGTCGCAGACAAAGTACATCGACCTCGACAAGCCCTGGTACAATCAGACTGTCCGCGAGAATATGGCGTCGGATTACGTTCATTTCGTCTCGGGACTCTTCTCTCTTGTGAACATAAAGAGCGTCTTCTGCATGTACTTCAACGCCGACCTCTATGAGTCGCTCCAGAAGACCGAGAACCTTTATTCGCTCGTCGACGACGGCAAATGGACGCTCGACAAGCTCACCGAGATCACAAAGGACACCTACGCTGACCTCAACGGCGACACGACCGCCGACCCCGGCGACCGCTACGGCATAACCTTCGGCGACAACAACAAGTACCTCGGATTCCTCAAGGCGTTTGGCGGCAGCATGTTCGTGAAGACCGCGGACGGCTTCGACTTCGCGTATGACAGCGAGCGCGTGAACGACATGGTGACGAAGCTCTGCGCCTTCATAAACGACAACGAGAACGTCCTCCCGGGAAAGCATAACGCCGAAAACCCCGACTTCATGATTTCGACCGGCGGCGGAAACTACGCGTCAAAGCCCTTTGTCGAGGGCAACTCGCTCTTCAGCTTCGGACTGATTGCCGACGCGGCGACGATTGTTCCGTCGATAAACTTCTCCTATGGACTCCTCCCCTACCCGAAGTGGGACGAGGCTCAGGATGACTACCACAACATCCTCCAGCGCAACTGCTACGCGCTGATTCCGACGACGGTCGCTGACGAGGACGCGGCTTCAGCGGTGCTCGAGGCGCTCTCGAGCGAATCCTACCGCACGCTCGTTCCGGAGTACTGTGAGGTCTCGCTCAAGGTGCGCTATTCGCAGGACGACGATGTCAGCCGCATGTTCGATCTGATCATAAACAGCATCGTATACGACCCGGGCGAAATCTACGCGAATCTGCTCGGAACGCCGTCGGGCATGGTGAAGACAGCCATAACAAACAACGATCCGAACTGGGCGTCGAGAATCGCCGCGCAGAAGGAACAGCTCATCGCCACGATGGAAAAGGTCACAAAATAACATCAAAACAGACAGATATTCCCGCGCTTTTCCGGCGCGGGAAATTTTTTGTGAAATTTCGTAAATACCCTTGACAAATCACCCGCGCGGTGGTAAAATATAGACGCTGTTTCGTTTATCACGGTTTGAAAGGTTGCAAACTGAGTAGAGGGAGCTTTTGCTTCTCGTAAGTCGGTTCGACTCCGACACAACTGCCATTCCTGTGATTTGACGGAAGAATTTTGTCTTTTTGTCGATCAGTCAGAAGCACTGTGGTATCTTTTGCGTGCAGCGTTGTATTTTGTGGCAAGTAAAATACAAAAAATCGGATACGATCGGTTTTTTGTCATAATTCATCCGTATCGTCTCCGATACGGATTTTTGTTGCGCTATCGGCGCGGAAAGGAAAGACAAAATGAAAACACGTTTACGCGTTTTGTCGATGCTCATGGCATTCTTCCTTATTGTTGGGGTATTCCCGGTCAGTGTGTTCGCGGATACCTCGCTCGGGAAGGTGCATGTCATCGTAGAAAACACGACGGCTGACGGCTCGACCGGCACATGGTCGCAGGGCACGACTCCATGGAAGGGCGTCAAGCTCGACACATGGATTGACATCGAATCAGGCGACACCGGTTTTACGGCACTCAAACGCGCCGTAGAACAAGCCGGACTGACGATAACGGCGAGCGGAGACTATGTCACCGAAATCGCCGGACTGGAAGCTGATAATATCTACAAATATGGCTGGATGGTCATGTACAACGACTGGTTCACGAACCAGACTCTCGGATACTACAACGT
>CAKSOR010000155.1 GCA_934477985.1 uncultured Eubacteriales bacterium | reverse complement strand
GTGCACCTGTCTGTAGCGTAATTCTTTCATGATGTGTCTCCTGTTCGGGGGGATATTTCAGGATAAGCTGAATAATCGGAGTTTTCACGAAATTTATGGGATTTTCCGCGTGAAAACAACCTTAAATCAGCGTTTCCTTTATACCTATATAATACAATAACAGCTCGGATTTGTCAAGCTGTTATTGTAAAAAATGTGATTATTTACATATTATCCGTCGTTTTTTCACCCGATCTTCGTAAGCGAGAAGTCGGTCATCGAGAAGCTCTCGAGCGGCTTGTCAGTGCCGCGCACGACGAGGTTTATCTTCTTCTCGGCGAGAAGCGCCTCGGTGACCTCGAACTCGAAGCTGTATTCGGCAAAGTCCTCGCTGACCTTAACGGTCTTCGCCGCGGTGTCGGCTTTCTTGTAGAAGACGAGAATGCTCAGAGAGCCGCTCTCCGACGCCTTCGCCCTGAAGCTGAACTTATATTTTCCCGCGCCGAACTTGTTGAGCTCGTCGGTCACGACCCGCGCGATGCCTGAATTCAGCGTTTTCTTCGTGTTGCAGACCGTGTAGACTGTCTTTTCGCCCTCCTTCGACGTGACGAGGTCGAGCTCGTAGCAGGTCGACTCGGTGAAATTGCTGATCTCTCCGCTGTCGGGCTTGAATATCTCATCCGGAACATTCGGTGTGATGATAAGCGCACCGTCCTTCTCGGCGACCGAAGCCGCCATTCCCGACTTCACGAGGTCGTCAGCTTTCACGTACTTCACGCCGTTTTTATCGACAGTCGCGGCGCACTTTTCGGTGTAAAGCTCATCCATCAGCGCCTTTGCCGGGAGGAGTATTCCGCCGTCGTTCATTATCGGGTGCTCAAAGAATATCTGACAGCCGCCGACAAAGACCTTGTCCGGCGCTTTGTAACCGACCTTTGTCGATTTATGCAGGACCGGCTCGAATTTATCAGCGCTGTAGGTGTATTCGTTGCCCGGATGCTTCGGTTCGCCCTCGATACTCAGCTTCAGTTCATCAAATGAACCGGCAAGCTTGCCGTTTATCGCGAAATTTTTCAGCGTCATTTTGTAGTTGTCGCTCACCATATAGTTAGAGCCGTTGACAAAACGGAAGACCTTCGTCATCTTCTGCGCCGAGGAATCGCCGAGCGAGACGTTCTCGATCGTGAAATTCTTGACAGCCTCGCCCATGTTGCGTCCCTGGAAGAACCACGGCATATAGGTGCAGTCGACCGAGTCGAGGTTCTTCATCGTCACGTCGGCGGTGAGCTGCTCCTTTGAACCGTTGTAGTTGTGGTTGACGAATCCGTCGTCCGAGCGGAAGATGTGAATTCCGTCGAACGTCACATTTTTGGGGTTCCCCTGCGGGAAGAGCGACGCGCAGGTCGTTCCGCCGGTTATGTCGCTGAAGGTCGTGTTCTCAGCCGAGAAGACGATAGTGTTGTCGCCGCAGTAGATAAAGCAGTGCTCTACAGATGCGTTTTTGCCCCAGTAGACCGAGATTCCGTCGGTCGTCATCATCGTCGACATGACCTTCATGTTCTTTACGACGTGGTTATTTCCGCCGACCGTGATGTTGAAGCAGCGCGCGTCGAGAAGTATCGGTCCGTCGAGAGTTATGTTGTTGCCCGAGACGTTAAGCAGGTGCTTTCCGCTGCCCTCGGTTCCGCCTATACGGATGTCGTACTCGTAGATATTCTCGAACGGATCGACTATCGCGCCGTGCCCGACGACTCTCGAGCCCTCTCCGCGGATGTCGACGCGGGCGTTGAGCACCGAACCGGGCGCTATGTAGAGAGTCGTATTCGGTTCTTTGAGCTCATAGATTCCGCCCTCGGGCTCGACCCAGCCCTCTATTTTTATGAAATTCGGGTCGTCAGGATCGTATTCGTCCGTGAACTCAGGTTCGTCGGCAAATACCGAGATTATCGAGTTGTCGCTGTCGTCGAGCCTTATCAGGAAGTAATCCGGCTTGTCAAGGTAAACCGAAATCACCCCGTCCTTGAACTCATGCCTGAAATTCTTAGCCGACGGCATGACCGAGTATGACGTGAAATCGGTCTTGACCTTTATGTCGACCCTGACCTCTTCGCCCGAGAAGGCGAACATCGAGAATCTGCGCGCGTCGTCCGCGCCGTCATATCCGCGGCTGACCGTGCTTGCCATCACATGGTTGTAAACCGGGAGCTTTTCGGTTCGGTCGCCCTGCGTGACGCTGACCTCATAGGTATAGTCGCGCCTTATCGCCTCGGGAAACTCCGGGTAGATCACAAGCTGTTTCATTTCAAGAAATTCCTCCTTTGACATCTGTTTTTCCGAGTATACGCCGTCAAGGCTCAGCGTTTTGTCTTCCGGGATCGTAAGCGACGAGAAATACCCGTACAGTTTCATATTTTCGATTGAATTCCGTCCGACCAGCGTGAGCTTTCCGTTCTCCGCGGCATAGCCCCAGCTCCCTTGCGGTATCTTTTCCGAGTCGGAGAAGAGGATGTTCGCGTCGTCCGGCGAGTCGACTATCACCGCGGTGAGTCCGGTCGCGTCCTCAAGCAGCGGAATGAGCCGATTGCGGAAGGTCTCGCTTTTTTCAGCGGTCGTGGAACCCTTGTAAACCCTGAGCTCATTTGTTTCCACAGAGCCGATGACGAGTCTGTCTATCTTATAATCTCCCGCGAGTTTCAGGTCGGTCTTATCCGGAATTGTTAGTCCGGACGCGCAGATATAGCTCCCGATGAACCTGTCGACCGCGGTCGAGACGGCTTCGGAGCTGCCGCCCAATATGTAGACGCGGTTTCCGTCGCGGATGAACTCACAGTCGTCTTTCCTCAGCCCGGACGCGGTCAGGCGGTTCGAGTCGCCGACTATAATCTCGGGTGTTCCGGTCGGTACTGGGTCTCCGCGCTTGACCCAGTCAGTGCCGATCTCTATGGCTGCGCCGGAGACCTTTTCGTTTATCGCGTTCCTCAGCCTCAGAGAGGCGTCGGTCACAGTCTTATCCGACGAGTCGGCGCGCATCACGACGAATCCGTCCACACTCAGCGCGTCGGACGGCGCGACAGTGACGATCTGCGGCTCGTCGGTCGTGGATGAGCCGGGTTTCTCATCGCATCCGGCGAGCGTAAGTGCGAGCAGCGCCGCCGTGATGAGTGTAAGCAGTTTTGTTTTCATTCGGAAAAATCCGCCTTTCATTTGGGATATGAATAATACAGCTGTTCAATAACCCGACCTCAGCGTAGCAAATTGTTGACTTCCGTCGCCAATCTGACGAGTTGGCATTGCCAACTCATTGACATTCCGGGAGGGTCATCGAACAGCTCTATTATACATCATATCAGCCGCTTTGTCAACCGGCAGACGAATTTTCGGAATCTTTCACAAATCCGGACATGCCGATTTGTGCAGTCGGACGAAAATTATTTTCATAAAGCGCAGAGAACCGCGGGTGTTTTTACGACCCGCGGCAAAACATAATTTCACAATTCAAACCAGAATGTCGAACCGACTCCCTCGGTGCTCTCGACGCCGTACTTCGCGCCGTGCATCTCGAGTATCTTCTTGACTATCGAAAGTCCGAGTCCCGAGCCGGTCTGAGCGCGCCTGTGCGTCTTGTCGACCTTGTAGTAGCGATCCCAGATATACGGGAGCTTGTCCGCCGGAATTCCCTCTCCGTGGTCGGTGACCTCGATGCGCACCTTCCTCGCGTCGCCGTCGGCGATGACCTTCTGCGTCACCAGCACGAACTTATCCGTGCCCGTATGAGTGATCGCGTTGTTGATGAAGTTGTAGATGACCTGCAAAATCCGCGTCCGGTCGGCGTTGACCATGACCTCCTCGTCGGCTTTGAAGTCGATCGTCCAGCCGTCCTGCCCGGTCAGCTTCGAGAATCTGCCGATCACCTCGCGTATCGTCTCGGTCAGGTTGAAATCCGAGAGCTCGAGCTTCTGCGTGCCCGACTGGAGCTTTGAGATGTCGAGTAAGTCGCTGACAAGCGACGTGAGCCGCTTTGTCTCGTCGATTATGATCTGCACGTTCTCAGGCGTGTTTTCGCCCGGGAGGTCGCGCATCACCTCGGCGTAGCCCTCGATCATCGTCAGCGGCGTGCGCAGATCGTGCGAGATGTTCGCGATCAGCTCGCGCTGCAAGGCTTCGGTCTTTGAGAGCTCCTCGGCGGCGTAGTTCAGCGTGTCCGAGAGCTCGGCGACCTCGCGGTAGCCCGAGACCCCGAATTTCACGTCGTATTTTCCGTCCGCCAACTCCTTCGCTCCGGCGTTTATCCGCACGATCGGCTTCGAGACCTGAATCGAGAAGAGGAAGGACAGCGCGAGCGCCGCCAGCGTCATAATGACGCTTATAAGCAGAAGCTCATCCTGAATCGTCCTGACCGTCGAGCCGACCGGCGAAATCGTCGTGTTGAGTATCATGACGACATCGCGGCTGCGGGTCTCTGAGTGCGTGACCTTCGAGTAGATCAGGCTCTCGCCGAGGCTTCCGGAATCGTGCTTGAGCGTGCCCTGATAGTTCTCGCCGGCGTACCTCAGCTGCCCGAAGTCGCCGAGAAGCGGGACGCGGCGCATGAATTCCCCGCCGTTCTTCTGCGCGAGGAAATATTGCAGGGCGAGATTGACGTCGTCCATGTGATGTATCGAGCAGTCCGAGACATAGTGCTTCGAGACGAGTATGTTTCCGTGCTGATCGTAGATCATCACGCAGACGTCGCGCGCCGACGCCATGCGGTTGGCGATATTCCCGAGCGACGCGTTGTCAAGCTCGATGTTGTTCGAGATGACGTTAGCCGCGCGCTTTACCTCGGTGATCTTCACCGCCTTGTAGATCGACTCGAAGAAGACGACCTGAAAGCTCCAGAGAAGCCCTAAGAGAATCACGAGGAAGACCATCATGTAGCCGAAGAATTTCCACCTTATGCCAACGCGGCACTTTTCACGCTTACTTTGAGTCAAAGCGGTAGCCCACCCCTCTGAGCGTGACAATCAGACCGGAATAGTCGCCAAGGCTCTTGCGAAGGAGCTTTATATGCGTGTCGAGCGTCCGGTCGTCGCCGTAGAAATCATAGCCCCAGACCTCGGTGATGAGTTTTTCGCGCGAGAGTGCTATATTGCGGTTCTTGAGCATATAAAAGAAGAGGTCGTACTCTTTGGGGGACATGTCTATGCGCTTTCCGTCGATCGTGACGGTGCGGGCGGTGATGTCGGCTTTGAGTCCGCCGGTCTCGAAGACCTCATGCGCGTCGGGCGCGGGGGTCGAGGCGGCTATCGTGCGCTTCATGACGGCGTCTATCCGGAGCATCAGCTCCTTAGGCGAGAAGGGCTTTACGACGTAATCGTCTATACCGAGGCTGAAGCCGTTGATCTTGTCGTACTCCTCGCCGCGCGCCGAAAGCATGATTATCGGCGTCTGACAGGTCTTGCGGATCTCGCGGCAGGCTGAGAAGCCGTCGAGCTCGGGCATCATTATATCCATTATGATAATATCGAACTTCTTCTCGCGGCAGAGCTTCACAGCCTCCATGCCGTCCGCCGCCTCGGTGACCTCGTGCCCCTCGAACTCGGCGTATTTGCGCACGATCTGGCGGATGCGCTCCTCGTCGTCGACTACCAATATCTTGTACATATGACTTTCCTCCATGAAAATTAATGTCAATAATATTATAGCGCAAAATCCGACAGGTTTCAAGAGGTTTCACGATTTTTTCACATAAAATTCAGAGGGGCTGTGGAAAAACATCACCTGACACACGGCTTTTTTCCTTATGTCCACATGGTTATCTACAGCCTGTGGATAATTTCCGGCGTATTCCGGTGGAAAACCCCAGAGTTTTCCACAGCTTGTGTGGAATAATAATGACGGTGCATGGCGTCGTGAGGGCGCTGTGGTTTGTCGGTTTTCACTGCGCGCTGAGCCCGAAGCTGACGCCGATCGCGTCATTGACCCGCTTCATCACGTTGTCGTCGAGATGCCCCATCTTCTCCTTGAGGCGCTGCTTGTCTATTGTACGTATCTGCTCTAAAAGTATGACCGAGTCCTTCGAGAGCCCGAAGCGATCGGCGGTCACGTCTATGTGGGTCGGAAGGCGGGTCTTTCCGATCTGGCTGGTTATCGCGGCGGCGATGACGGTCGGGCTGTACTTGTTACCGACGTCGTTCTGGACGATAAGTACCGGACGAAGCCCTCCCTGTTCCGAGCCTATGACCGGGCTCAGATCGGCGTAATAAATATCTCCGCGTCTGACTGTCATGAAATGCTCACTCTCCAAAAAATTTATTTCTGCCGATATTTTACCCGCCGCGGCGGAGTCTAAACATTCCGGAAAACTTTTTTGCCAAAAGGTATTGACAAAAACTGAGTTTTGGTGTATAATATATATGTTGTGAAACGCGAGCGTAATTTAATGGTAGAATTTCAGCTTCCCAAGCTGATGGCACGGGTTCGATTCCCGCCGTTCGCTCCAGAAGGCAGGGCCGCCGTCTTATGACTGGCGGTCTTTCTTTTTTCGC
>CAKSOR010000154.1 GCA_934477985.1 uncultured Eubacteriales bacterium | reverse complement strand
CGCGAGCTTGACGCGACGACGCTGAACCGCCTTATCCGGGTGATCGTGATACATGAGGATTTGGACGGCGAGACTGTGCGGCAGACGGTGGAGATTCACTGGAACTTCAAGGGGACGAGCGAGAACGCGTGATAACTGAATAGATACCACAGACCGGAGAGTACCGGGAATCAGGGTGATGTCGATAAGTGACGCCGCCGCCCGCTGTGAGTTGTGATTGTTCCTGCTATTTGGGGATGACACAGCTCATGGCGGGCGGAGGCGTCGCGCTCGTCGGTCTCACCCTCGTTCCCCTGCTCTCGGGTCTGTTCCAGATCACTCCGTAACAGATGAAACCGTCAAATCTCTCGCCTTCCGCCGGACGGCGGAAGGCGGAAAGGGGTGATCTTCTATCGAGACAGTCATAGAATCCCTCGTGGAATGGCTCAAAAGTCTGCTTGTCAGCGCGACGGTCAGCAATCTGTCCGGACTTTTCGACGGCGTGAACCAGCAGGTCGAGAGCATCGCGTCTCAGGTCGGCACGCCGCCGCAGAGCTGGAACGGCGCGATATACAACATGATCCGCGCGATCTCGGACAACGTCATCGTCCCGATAGCCGGCGTGATTCTCGCGTTCGTCATGACTCTCGAACTCATCCAGATGGTCTCGGACAAGAACAATCTCCACTGCGACATCGACACGTGGCTCTTTTTCAGATGGATATTCAAAACCGCGTGTTCGACGCTGATCGTCACAAACACGTGGAATATCGTCATCGGTATATTCGAAGCCGGACAGAGCGTCGTGAACGGCGCGGCTGGGATTATCCCGGCGAGAGCGTCAATCGATATCGCCGATTTCGTGACCGACCTTGAGGACAAGCTGAGTGGCATGGAACTCGGACAGCTCTTCGGTCTCTGGTTTCAGAGTCAGTTTGTTGGACTCTGCACGTGGATCATCGCGATCTGCGTATTCGTCATCACCTTCGGCAGGATGATTGAAATCTTTCTCGTCACCTCAATCGCGCCGATACCAATGGCCGCGATGGTCAGCAAGGACTTCGGAAACATGGGGCAGAATTATCTCCGCTCGCTGCTCGCGCTGGCTTTTCAGGGCTTTCTTATCATCATCTGCGTCGCGATATACTCATCTCTCGTGCAGAACATCGCGGTAAGCCCGGACATCAGCTACGCGATCTGGACCTGCATGGGCTACACGGTTCTGCTCTGCTTCACATTATTCAAGACCGGATCGGTGTCAAGGTCGATTTTTTCCACGAATTAGGAGGCTTAAATGCAATACGTTCCAATCCCCAAAGACCTGAACGCGGTCAAGTCGAAGGTGATCTTCAATCTGACAAAGCGTCAGCTAATCTGCTTTTCGGCGGGCGCGGCAGTCGCGGTTCCGCTCTATTTTCTCTGCGGCAGAGTCATGAATAAAAGCGCGGCGGCGGTCATCATGATCGTCGCCCTTCTGCCCTTCATGCTGCTCGCGATGTACGAAAAGAACGGTCAGCCGCTCGAAAAGATAGTAAAAAGTATCGCGCAGAGCTGCTTCATCCGTCCGAAAAAACGTCTGTATATCACTAAAAATTTCTTCGCGTCACCAATGAAAGGAGAGAAAACGAATGCCGCTCGCAAAGAAAATTCCCCGCGTGGAAACGATCACGGCTCAGGAAACCCTCGCGTTTGAGCGAATTTATCCCGATGGAATCTGCCGCGCCGCGCATAATCACTTCACAAAGACGATTGAGTTTCAGGACATCAACTATCAGCTCTGCTCGGATGACGATCAGAGCGCGGCCTTCGATGACTGGTGCGATCTGCTCAATTTCTTCGACAGCTCGGTAAGATTCCAGCTTTCCTTCGTGAATCTCCCGGATTCCGGCGAAAAGGAAGCGAATCGGATCGCGATAGAGCCGCGCGGCGACAGCTTCGACGGCGTCCGCGCAGAATACTCTGAGATGCTCGCCGAAAAGCTCCGCGAAAACAATGTGAGACGCTCAAAATTCCTCACGTTCGGAGTCGACGCCGACGACCTTGGTTCCGCCAGAGTCTATCTTGAACGCATCGAAAGCGATCTGCTCGAAAACTTCAAAAAGCTCGGCTCGGACGCGAAGCCTGTCAGCGGCGAGGAACTTATCTCACTCACGCGCGATATTCTCGACGGAAAACACTCCGGACTCGGCGCGCCGCTTGAAAAATTCATGGTCGGCGGACTGTCCGAAAAGGACATCATCGCGCCTTCATCGTTCGAGTTCCGCGGAGGAAGGAGTTTCAGAATCGGAAAGCGTCACGGCGCGGTCTCGTTCTTGCAGATTCTCGCTCCGTCGCTGAACGACCGGATTCTGTCTGACCTCACAGGCGTTGATTCTGAGCTTGTCGTCTCGCTCCACGTGAGATCGGTCGACCAGACGCTCGCGATCCGGAAGGTCAAGCGCAAGATCACCGATCTACAGAAAATGACGATCGACGAGCAGAAAAAAGCCGCGCGGAACGGATACGACATCGACATTCTCCCCTCCGATCTCTCGACCTACTCGGGCGAGGCAAAGCGGATTCTGAAGGAGCTTCAGAGTAACAACGAGCGGATGTTCCTCGTGACATTTCTGATTCTTTCGACCGCCGGCACGAAGGGAAAACTCGAAAGCGATCTTTTCAGGCTTTCCGGCGTCGCGCAGAAGCACAACTGTCGGATACTCCGGCTCGATTTTCAGCAGGAGGACGGACTCATGAGCTGTCTTCCGCTGGGACTCAACAAGATTGAAATCGAGCATGGGCTGACGACCTCAAGCACCGCGATTTTCATGCCGTTCACAACCAAAGAGCTTTTCCAGAGCGGCAAGGAAGCCCTCTACTGCGGTCTGAATCCGCTCTCAGGGAATCTCATCATGGTCGACCGGAAGCTATTAAAGAACCCGAACGGTCTGATTCTCGGCACTCCGGGCTCGGGCAAGTCGTTCACCGCGAAGCGTGAAATCACGAACGTGTTCCTCGTCACCGACGACGATATAATTATCTGCGACCCGGAATCCGAATACGGAACGCTTGTCGGACGTCTCGGCGGGCAGGTCATCCGCATCTCGCCTACAAGTCACGACCACCTGAACCCGATGGATCTGAACCTCAATTACAGCGACGACGAAAATCCGCTCTCGCTGAAAACCGACTTCATCCTGTCGCTCTGCGAGCTGATCGCCGGAGGAAAGGACGGACTGAAACCGATCGAGAAGACGGTCATCGACCGCTGTGTCCGGATTATCTACAGGGATTATCTGCTCGACCCGCGCCCGGAAAAGACGCCGATTCTCGCCGACCTCCACAAAGCCCTTCTGACTCAGGAGGAAGCCGAGGCGAAATATCTCGCCACCGCGCTTGAAATCTACGTCTCAGGCTCGCTCGGCGTCTTCAACCACCGCACGAACGTGCGATCAGAAAACCGGATCGTCAGCTTCGACATCAAGGAACTCGGAAAGCAGCTCAAAAAGCTCGGTATGCTGATAGTTCAGGATCAGGTCTGGAACCGCGTCACAATCAACCGCGACGCGAGGAAATCGACGCGCTACTATATAGATGAAATGCACCTGCTTCTGAAAGACGAGCAGACCGCCGCGTATTCGACCGAGATCTGGAAACGCTTCCGCAAGTGGGGCGGCATCCCGACAGGGCTTACTCAGAACGCCAAGGACCTCCTGGCGTCACGTGAAATCGAGAACATCTTCGCGAACTCCGACTACATCTGTATGCTGAATCAGGCGTCGGGCGATCAGCAGATTCTCGCGAAGCACCTGAACATCTCGCCGCGGCAGCTTTCGTACGTGACACATTCGGGCGAGGGCGAGGGGCTTTTGTTCTACGGCTCGACGATCCTGCCGTTTGTCGACAGATTCCCGAAGAACACCGGACTCTACCGGATAATGTCGACGAAGCCGCTCGAACAGGAGGTGAAAAATGTTAAACAGCAGACCGAAATCTGACAGCGAATCGGACGACAATTCCGCCGTCGAAGCGTCAGACGAAGCACTCCGGTACACCGCTCGTGCGGCAACCCGCCGCGAATCGCGCAAGAAGCGGAATCAGGCGCGCTTTTCGGCATCCGAACAGAATCCGGAAAAGTCGGCGCGCAAATTGCATAACACCAAACCGTCCGGAAAATCGACCGCGAAAAAAGCCGCCAGAGCCGGAGGTTCGCGAAAATTCCTGACTCGGCACAAGAAGGAGTTATTCATCTTTTGCGTTATCTTCGCGCTCCTCGCTGTATTTTTCAGCCTCAGCACATCGGTTCCGGTATTCGTTCAGGTCGGATTCGGCGCGATCGGTCAGACGACTTATCCGAGTGCCGACGCCGATATGCTCGCCGCCGAAGCCGGGTACAAATCGATGGAAAGCGCGCTTTCAGACCGGATAGACGAGTATGAATCCACGCACTTCTACGACGAATATCATTTCACAATCGACGCGGTCGGGCACGATCCGCATACACTCATCTCGGCGATCACGGCGCACATGGGCGGCGCGTGGAAGATTTCCGACGCCGGAAGCGTCATGCAATCGCTCTTCGACTCGCAGTACAAGCTGACCGAGCAAATCGACGCCGAAACGCGCTACCGCACCGAAACCATGACCGGTACGCGCGAATACACCGACCTTGAGACCGGAGAACTCATAACCGAAGAGTATGAATACGAAGTAGAGGTTCCGTACACCTACTATATCTGTACTGTCAGATTGAAGAACGCCGGACTCGAAACCGCCGTCAAAGCCATGCTGAAAGACGACCAGCTCAGAGTATTCGAGGTCTACAGCTTTACGCACGGAAACCGCCCCGATCTTTTTGACTGAAAGGAGAACCTATGAACCCGAAAATCGCGAAGCTCCGCGAGGAGCGCGAGAGAAACGCCGCACGAGTAATCGCACTTACCGAGCGAAACAAGGTCATCGACGGACTCGTGACCGAGCTTGAAAACACCGAAATCATCGGCATCACCCGCGAATACGAGGTCACGCCCGAAAAGCTCCTCGAACTGCTCGCCGCGCTGAAAAAATCCCCAGTTCCTGTGGAAAGCGAGGAATCAGATGAATAAGCTCACAAAAATCCTTGTCACGCTGGCTGTCGCTCTGACAGCCTTTTCTGTTTCACTCTCCGCCGCTCAGAGTGCCGCGCTGACGACAGGCGGGAATCTGACGCTTGTCGACGACCTCACCGACCTTCCGGAAGACTGCGCCGGAAGGCAGTTCATCACGCTGAAAACGAAGAGCGGAAACACTTTTTATCTCATAATCGATCACGACGGCGATGACGAGAATGTCTACTTTCTGAACCTCGTCGACGAGTACGATCTGCTCGCGCTGATCGACAAAGACTCGCTCCCGACCTGCACGTGCACCGAAAAATGCGAGGGCGGGTCGATAAACACAGACTGCGATGTCTGCGTCCCGGACATCACGGACTGCGCTGGAAAGGCTTCGGTTGTTACTGCGCAAGCCGAGCCGACCGGGACAAAATCCGTGAATCCGGTGCTTATAATCGTCATATTCGCCGCGATAGCCGGAGCGGCTGTTTATTTCCTGAAATTCCGCGGCAAGAAGCCGCGCGCTGACGAAAACGAAGAGGAGGACGACGAATGAAACGACTTGTGATCGCCGAAAAGCCCTCGGTCGGAAGGACAATCGCGAAGGTTCTCGGCGCGTCGGATGAGCGCGACGGGTACATCGAGGGGAGCGAATATCTGATCTCATGGTGCGTCGGGCATCTCGCGGGGCTCGCGAGTCCGGAAAGCTACGACGAACGCTACACAAAATGGCGGCAAGATGATCTGCCGATAATTCCGTCGGAATGGAAACTGCAAATTCCGGGCGACAAGCGCGGGCAGTTCGCGCTTCTGAAAAGACTTTTGGAGCGCGACGACGTCTCCGGGGTGGTCAACGCCTGCGACGCCGGGCGCGAGGGCGAGCTGATCTTCCGCGACGTCTACAGGCTCTCCGGATGCCGGAAGCCGACTCTCCGGCTCTGGGTGAACTCACTGGAGGACGACGCGATAAGGCGCGGATTCGAAAATCTCAGACCCGGTTTTGAATATGACGCGCTCTACACCGCGGCGGTCTGCCGTGACCGCGCCGACTGGCTCGTCGGAATCAACATGACGCGGCTGTTTTCGGTTCTCTACCACCGGAAAATCAGCGTCGGTCGTGTCGTCTCGCCGACGCTCGCGATGATCGCCGCGCGCGAAGCCGAGATTCAGTCGTTCAAGCCTGAACGATTCTACAGAGTCGCCCTCGAATTCGGCGGATTCTGCGCGTTAAGCGAGAAAACAGCCAATCCGGACGACGCCGGAAAGCTCGCGGAGAAATGCGGCAAGGCAGTCGTCACGGATATCGAGCGCACCGAAAAGTCGAAGAAAGCCCCGGCACTCTACGACCTGACGACCCTCCAGCGCGACGCGAATCGCGTCCACGGCTTCACCGCGAAGCAGACGCTCGACTACGCGCAGAGCCTGTACGAAAAGAAGTTCATCACCTATCCGCGCTCCGACAGCCGCTGTCTGACCGACGACATGG
>CAKSOR010000153.1 GCA_934477985.1 uncultured Eubacteriales bacterium | reverse complement strand
GGACGAGACGAAGCTCCCGCCGGTGCTCGATGGGATACTGAATTTCATCGAGAAGAATTTCGCGTCGATCGTGAGCGTTAAGGAGATAGCGGAGAAGTTCGGCATCAGCGTGTCGTACATGACGCGGCTGTTCAACAGCTGGCTCGACACCTCGCCGTACAAATACATCCGCTCAGTGCGCCTGATCGAGTCAAAGAAGCTGTTAAAACAAGGCACGAGCGTCACCGAAGCCTGTTTCGCGTCAGGTTTCGGCGACTGCTCGCACTTTATAGAGCTGTTCAAGAGTGAGGTCGGCATGACCCCGGGTGAGTGGGCGACGGGCTCAAGAGAGACCGGACAAATGCTGCAACTGCGGAAGAGATGAGATGGTCAGGAGTTGGGGATGAACTCGAGCTTGAGCTTCATCCCGAGTCCATCGGCGAGCCTTTGCAGAGTCCTGAGAGAAGGATTCGCGCTGCCGTTTTC
This sequence comes from uncultured Eubacteriales bacterium, assembly GCA_934477985.1. GTDB lineage: Bacteria > Bacillota > Clostridia > Oscillospirales > CAG-272 > Flemingiibacterium. The sequence goes on along the minus strand of CAKSOR010000153.1, from coordinate 6,074 downwards.
GAGCCGGCTTATATCAGCCTGCGGTATGCCAGTAATATCCGCTAACTGTTTTTGTGTTATGGCTTTTTCACTGCGGGCGTCGAGCATAGCCTTGACAATCTGATATTCAGGCTCAAGCGCGTCCCATTCTTTTTTGAATTCAGGATTTTTGAGCTGCCCGTTCAGGGTTTCTCTGAAATTATAATTCATTGATGTCAACGCCGCAGTCCTTCGCGACCTCCTCAAACGGAACAAGCCCACCCTTGTCCGGGTCAGCCAGATACTTCTTGTAAAGCTCTTCGCAGAACCTGTCATCCTCATCCGATATGACCCCATTTTCCCAGAGCTCATCGCATGAGAGATCGAGCTCGTCATCCCAGACGATCCCATACCCGCCGACATCGACCGAGACATCCCCGAACCGTTCCGGCGAGTCTCTCAGCGCCTTGAACGCCGGTATCAGATTGATAAGCGGCTCGACATCATATATCTTTTCCGTCCCGCAGTCAAACAGAACCTTCAGCTTCATACCGCCGACCGGCATGACTTTTTTGATCTTGTGGAACATAAAAGAACCTCCTATTCAAGCGGCGGGATCTGTGTGAAAACCTGAGTCTCCCATATTTTTTTAATTTCCTCGCGGTGCAGATAGAGCCATTCGCGCACCATTTCAAGCGCTTTTGGCGGCAGATTTCCGTCGAGCACGTCGCCTGTCATGAAATCTATAGCCGCTGTATCGTCATTATAGATCGCGTGAATATGCGGCGGATTGTGTTCCTTCTGCAAAAAATACATTCGTATAACTATGCCATAAAATCTGGAAATTACTGGCATTCTTCATCACCTCTTTGTACTATCATTATACCACACTCCACCCAAAATGTCAACAACCGGCAGGTAAACTTTTCTCAGTGAATAAAACACGCGTCACCGAACGAGAAGAACCGATACCGCTCCTCAACCGCGACCCTGTAGGCGTTCAGCATGATCTCGCGGCTGGCGAGCGCCGACACCAGCATTAAAAGCGTGCTCTCGGGCAGATGGAAATTCGTGATAAGCGCGTCGACCGCCTTGAATCTGTACCCCGGATAGATGAATATTCCGGTGTCGCCGTGCATAGCGTGTACTGTGCCGTTCTCGTCGGTCACACTCTCGAGCGTGCGGCAGGAGGTCGTGCCGACCGCGATCGTCCGTCCGCCGGCGGCTTTGCGCTCGTTTATCGTCCTTGCCGCCTCCTCGCTCACCGAGAAGTACTCCGAGTGCATCTCGTGGTCGGTGATATGCTCGGCTTTGACCGGGCGGAACGTGCCAAGCCCGACGTGCAGCATGACCGGCACGACCGCGATTCCTTTGGCTCTTATCCGGTCGAGCAGCTCGGGCGTGAAGTGCAGTCCGGCGGTCGGCGCGGCAGCCGAACCCTCTTCGCGCGCATAAACCGTCTGGTAGCGCGACTTGTCGGCTAACTTCTCGGTGATGTACGGCGGGAGCGGCATGTTGCCGATTTTGTCGAGCAGGTCGAAAATATTTCCGGTCGAATGATCATAATCAAACCGCACAAGCCGGTTTCCGCCCTCAAGCAGCTCGAGAACCTCCGCACGCAGAAGCCCGTCGCCGAATATAATGATGTTGCCGGGGTGGACTCTCCGCCCGGGGCGCACCATGACCTCCCACTTGTCGAGCTCGTGCTGCTTCAAAAGCACAAACTCAATCTGGGCACCGGTTACGTCCTTGACGCCGTAAAGTCTCGCCGGAATAACCTTCGAGTCGTTGATGACGAGCGTGTCACCGGGGTTCAGGTAGTCGATTATGTCGTGGAAAATCCTGTGCTCGAGCGCGCCGGTCTTCTTGTCGATGACCATCAGCCGCGACGCGTCGCGCACCTCGGAGGGATGCTGCGCGATCAGCTCCTCAGGCAGGTAATAATCGAAGTCCTTGGTCGTTAAATTAGTCTGAATTCTCTCGTTTGTAATCATTGTACAAAAATAAACTCCTTTAAGTACATAAAATTTGTTTAATAAGGCTCTTGCAAAGCGGCGAAAAATGTGTTATCATATTAGTAGCAGAATTTCGGTTTTGCTATGCACGAGATGTGCGGTTATGATAGAGGCGCGTTCCCAAAGATTAGACCGGTCGAGGCTGCCGAGAGCCGACGACGCCGGGCGAAAGGTGAGGATCGCCGAAGTTTCCGTCCGCGGCGGGACGGGTGCTGGTCGCAAAGGTCAAGAGCCCTGCGACTGTCATCGAAAGATGGAGAGCTATCTTAATGTATTGTGTATCCGGGGCTGAGCCTTCGTATATATTATAGTACATGGATAGCTGGTTTTCAACCAGTTTTTTTGATTTTCGGAAAATTTCTCGGTTTTTGCCGAAAAACGACCGAAGATATCCGTGTCTTTGTGCAAATAATAATATTTTGGAGGAACAAATCATGTCAACAAAGCCCACAATTTTCACCGGAGCGGCGGTCGCCATCATCACCCCATTCACGAACAACCAGGTAGACTATAAGGAGCTCGGCGGGATGATCGAGCGCCAGATCGAAAACTCAACCGACGCCATTGTCATCTGCGGAACGACCGGCGAGTCGTCGACGCTCACCGACGAGGAGCACCGCGAGTGCATCCGCTACTGCGTCGAGAGGGTAGCCGGACGCGTCCCGGTCATCGCCGGAACCGGCTCGAACGATACCGATTACGCGATTGAACTCTCGAAGTACGCCTGCGAGGTCGGCGCCGACGCGCTTCTGCTCGTCACGCCCTACTACAACAAGGCGACTCCGAAGGGACTCATCAGGCACTTCACGGCGGTCGCCGACGCGACCGATAAGCCGATAATCCTCTACAATGTCCCGTCTCGCACAGGCTGCAACATAACCCTTCCGGTCTATAAGGAGCTCGCGAAGCACGAGCGCATCACCGCGGCAAAGGAAGCGAGCGGAAACATCTCGGCAATCGCGCAGCTCGCCGCCGAGTGCGACCTCGATATCTACTCGGGTAACGACGACCAGATCGTCCCGATCCTCTCGCTCGGCGGAAAGGGAGTCATCTCGGTCTTGTCGAACGTCGTCCCGAAGGAGACTCACGACATCTGCCGCCTCTGGTTCGAGGGCAAGCCGGCTGAGTCGGCAAAGCTCCAGCTCGAACTCCTGAAGCTCGCGAACACCCTCTTCTGCGAGGTCAACCCGATCCCGGTCAAGACCGCTATGAGCCTGATGGGCTTCTGCTCCGAGGAGATGCGCCTCCCGCTCTGCGAGATGGACGACGCCAATAAGGCAAAGCTCATCGGGGTAATGAAGGAATACCAGCTGCTGAAGTGACCCGACGGGCTGAGACGCGCGGGTTTCCCGGCTCAACCCGGGAAATTCCGCCGTCTCACCCAAAAGAAAGGAAAGAAAAATGCCAACGAATATCCTCCTCTCAGGCGCGAACGGACGCCTCGGAAGGGCAATAATAAACTCCGCGCCCGAAGCCGATTGTAAAGTAACCGCCGGAGTCGACCCGACCCCGACCGTCGGCGGGCTGCCGATTTACTCCTCGCTCGCCGGACTCCCCGACGACCTGAAATTCGACTGCATAATCGACTGCTCGCACCATACCGCCGCGCTCCCGCTCCTCGATTACGCCAAAAAGCATAAAACCCCCGTCGTCATCTGCACCACGGGTCACACCGACGAGGAAACCAAGGCAATCCACGACGCCGCGAGCGAAATCCCCGTCTTCTTCTCGCGGAATATGTCGGTCGGAATCAACCTCATATTGATGCTCGCGAAGAAAGCCGCGTCGGTCCTCGGCGACGACTTCGACATCGAAATAATCGAAAAGCACCACAATAAAAAGCTCGACGCCCCCTCCGGCACGGCTCTGATGATCGCCGACGCGATCTCCGGGGCGGTCGACTATACACCCGAGTATGTCTACGAGCGCCAGTCAAAGCGCGCCCCGAGAGCCAAGAACGAGATCGGCATCCACTCGGTTCGCGGCGGAACAATCGTCGGCGAACACGAGGTCATCTTCGCCGGAACCGACGAGGTCATCACAATCGCCCACTCCGCCGCCTCCCGCGAGGTCTTCGCCCGCGGAGCGCTCAGAGCCGCGAAATTCACCGCCGCCCAGAAGCCCGGATTCTACAACATGGAATCCATGCTCTCAGTGTGATACCGCGCAAAATCCCAAGAGCCGCCTACATCGCCCTCTCTCTGACCTGGGGACTCCCGCTGACAATCTTCGGCGCGCTGATCTTCCTCCCGCTGCTGATCGCCGGCAAAAAGCCAAAGCGCTTCGGCTACTGCTATCGGATTGAGACCGGCAAAAACTGGGGCGGACTTGAGGGCGGACTTTTCTTCATCACCTGCGAAAACCCGCCTGAATCGCTTCTGCGCCACGAACATGGTCACGGCTTCCAGAACCTGATCTTCGGTCCGCTTATGCTCCCGCTCGTCACAATCCCGAGCGCCATCCGCTGGCACTGGCGCCGATATGCTCAGCGTCACGGCGCGAAGCTCCGCCCCTACGGCGCGATCTGGTTCGAGCACATGGCGGACGAGCTCGGAAAAATCTGTGAGGAAATAAAATGAACCACCAGAACCGCTTCGACGGCAAAATCTGAATAAATGAATCCGTTCACATTAAAGTTAAAGTGAACGGATTTTTTTAATTTATGTAGAACTCAAATTCATTCCCGGCGCAAACACGAGAAGCCCGCCCGCAATGCCTTTCCGGCGGTATTCAATAGACATGTTCGATAACCCTCCGGACTCGTAAAATGCCGATTTCATCGCCATTTTCATACTCTGAAGTCGGGTTATCGAACATGTCTGATAGCGTTATTTCCTGAATCTCAGGCTGACCGCGCCGGTCTGCGGGTCGATAACTAAACTCATCGGCTTGATGTAGGTGTTGTAGAACTGATTCTCCTCGGCGTCGGTCATCGTCACGCGCGTGTTGTGGTAGACGATCTGGAGCATCTCCTTGACGTTCCACCGGCTGAGCGGTACGCGGTCGAGATAAGCGCGCACCTCGCCGAGCAGCGCCTCGATCTTGATGTCGTTCGAGTTTCCGGTGCAGAAATCGTCGATATAGCAGTAGAAAATCTTCCGGCTCTCGAGCGCGTTCTTGATGTCCGGACCGCACTTGCTCCACTCGAGCATGACGAGAAAATTCGCCTCGGGCAGGTCCTCGATAAGCGCCCAGTAATCCGAGTCGCTCGCCGCGATGATGAACGAGTCGACTAAATTAGCGTAGAACTCCTTGAAAACGCCGTTTGAAAGCTTCATGTCGACGAGCGACTTTGAGTCCTTGACCCGCTCGGTCATTATGTGATCGACGACGATTCCGCGCGCGTGCTTTTCGAATAATTTCCAGGCGGTCGACGCGTGCACGTCGTTGTAAAGTATAATCTTTGTGATCTTTGAAATCTGATCGGCGTCGAGATTCTTTAAAGTCGCGATCAGCTTGTAAGGGTCGGAGTTCTCGCAGTCGACGACGAGCACGACCTTCTTGCTCTCGCCGATGAAATCATAGATATTCTTCTTGACCCCCTCGCCGGCGTCGGTGACCCTCGAGATGTCCTCGAAGATATTGCCGTTCTGCCTGTAGAGAAGTGTCAGGAACTTTTTGTCATTGAAAAGAATATTACCGTCGTCGCGCGGATTCCAGTTTATATACATCTGATAGGGATACCGGTCGCGATTCGAGTAGAACAGATCAGCCGCCGCCTTCGTGCCCTGAACCGAGAGCCCGTTCGGCATTATGAAGAGCTCGCGTATATAGTTCCAGTCGACCCAGATCGGGAAGAGCTCGCGGCAGTTATTTATCCGGTCGCAGATATAGCGGTTTATTTCAATTATGTAATCGACCGGCAGAGTGTTCTTTTTCTTTATTATCGAAAGCCCTTCCATCGCGAGGTAATTGAGCGCGTCGAGCGGCACAAGATCGCCTAAAGTCTGTATGGTTCTGAATTCATGGCGCATTTTCTCGTTTATCCTGCCGAAATTGCGCTCGATACCGCATCTGAGACGGCAGAGCTCGCGGATTATCTTCGCGTTGGTGTCTTTTTCGAGCTTTTCATATATCTCGAGCTGTGGAGGCTCATGCGGA
>CAKSOR010000152.1 GCA_934477985.1 uncultured Eubacteriales bacterium | reverse complement strand
ATAAGGGAAATGACGTCGACGGAGACATGATAATGGCAATCGCGGCGCTCGATATGAAGGCGCGCGGAAAGCTCAACAAGAACGCCGTCGTCGGAACGATCATGACGAACTACGGCTTCTCGAAATTCTGCGCTGACAACGACATCCGCTTTGTCGCGACAAAGGTCGGAGACCGCTACGTGCTCGAGGAGATGCTTCTTGAGGACTATTATCTCGGCGGCGAACAGTCGGGACACATCATCTTCCGCGACTTCTCTACGACCGGCGACGGACAGCTCACGGCGGTTCAGCTCCTCTCGCAGTTAAAGCGCACCGGCGAAAAGCTCTCAGAGGCGGCAAAAGTAATGACCCGCTATCCGCAGTTCATCGTCAATATAAACTGCACGGCTGAGGAAAAGCTGGCGTTCTACACCGACTACGAGGTCAAATCCATCCTCGAGGAAGCCAAGAAAGAGATCGGCGGCGGAGGAAGACTCATCGCGCGCCCGTCCGGAACAGAGCCGCTCATCCGCGTCATGGCTGAGGGCGAAGACTCCGATTTCATAAAGGGAGTCTGCGACGAGACCGCGGCGAAGATCAAGAAGAAGCTCGAGAGCTACGCCTGACATCACCGTCAAAGAAAGGATAGAAAGGAAGAAGCGCCAGGACTCCCGAAAGGAGTCGACGAGGAGAAAAACTATCGAAATATTCGGCGGATGTTTTTCCGGCGCGGAAGATACCGCGTCGCAGACCCGATGACAAAACCCGCGGGCGACCGCGAAACAAAGCGTCGGGCAAACAAACTAAAAACTCAAAAGGCATATCGGCGGCAGACCACGCGAATAAGCGGGCTCTGCCAGAGCCGTCTGACATGATATCCTGCACAAAGGAAAAATTATGTGTGGTATCATAGGTTATACAGGTAAGGGAAACTCGGTCGGGCACGTCATCGAAGGACTGAGCGCGCTCGAGTACCGCGGCTACGACTCGGCGGGCGTCGCGTATTTCGACGCCGACAATAATCTCCGCCAGGTCAAAGCGGCGGGAAGACTCACGAACGTCGTGGAGAAGCTGAAATCCCACCCCGAGACAAAGGACTCGCACTGCGGAATCGGACACACCCGCTGGGCGACCCACGGCGCTCCGAGCGACACAAACTCGCACCCGCACGGGACTGAAAACGTCCAGCTCGTTCACAACGGCATAATCGAGAATTACGCCGAGCTCCGCGACGAGCTGACCGCCCTCGGCTGCACCTTCGTGAGCGACACCGACACCGAGACAGCCGCGAAGCTGCTCGACCATTACCTGAAGACCGACTCTCCGATAGAGGCAATAGAGAAACTCATAGCGAAAATCCGGGGCTCATACGCTCTCGGAATCATAATAAAAAGCGAGCCCGGCAGGCTCTACGCCGTGCGCAAGGACTCGCCGCTGATAATCGGTCTCGGCAAGGGCGAGAACTTCATCGCCTCTGACATAACGGCGATTCTCCGCCACACCCGCGACTACTATCAGCTCGAAGAGGGCGAAATCGCCGTTGTGACCCCCGACTCGGTGACTGTCCTGCGCGACGGAACTCCGGTCGAAAAGGAAAAGAAAACCGCGCTCTGGGACGTCGAGGCAGCCGAGCGCGGCGGATATAAGCACTTCATGCACAAGGAGATCCACGAAGAGCCCGAGGCGATAGTCAAGACCCTCCGCCCGCGCGTAAAGAACGACCTCCCTGACTTCTCGGGCGAAAAGCTCGACACCGAAGCGCTCGCGAAGGTCTCGCGCCTGCACATCGTCGCCTGCGGAACGGCAATGCACGCCGGACTCATCGCGAAGGGGCTCTTCAATAAGCTCGCGAAACTCCCGGTCGAGGTCGAAATAGCCTCCGAGTTCAGATACAACGACCCGATAATCGACCAGAGCGACATGGTCATGATAGTCTCCCAGTCGGGAGAGACCGCCGACTCGCTCGCGGCGCTCAGACTCGCGAAGTCGAAAGGCGCGCACACTCTGGCGATAGTCAACGTCATCGGCTCGAGCATCGCCCGCGAAGCCGACAGCGTCCTCTACACGCTCGCCGGACCTGAGATAGCCGTCGCGAGCACAAAGGCGTATACCGTCCAGACCTCGCTTCTGGCGCTTCTCGCGACAGAGTGCGGCATTCTCCGCAAAACTCTCGGCGAACCCGAGGCGAAGCGCCTGACAAACGAGCTCCTGAACCGCGCCCCGAAGGCGGTCGGCGAGATGATCGCGCGTGAAAGCGAAGCCGAAAAGCTCGCGAACACGATAAAGGACTGCGAACACCTCTTCTTCATCGGACGCGGCGAGGACTATTACCTCTCGTCCGAGGGCTCGCTGAAGCTCAAGGAGATCTCGTATATCCACAGCGAAGCCTACGCGGCTGGCGAGCTGAAGCACGGCACGATCTCGCTGATCACGCCCGACACGCACGTCATCGCCCTCTCGACCGTCCCGGAGCTCGCCGGAAAGATGGTGAGCAACATCCGCGAGGTGACCGCCCGCGGCGCGATAGTCACAGCGATAGCGTCAGCCCCGATTGAGGAAGCCAAAGAGACGCTGCTCATCCCAAAGATCGACCCGCTGCTCGCCTTCTTACCGGCGGCGACAGCGTTGCAGCTGCTCGCCTACTATACGTCGGTCGCGCGCGGATGCGATGTCGATAAGCCCCGCAACCTCGCGAAATCGGTGACAGTCGAATAAAGCAAAAAAGGAGACCACAAATGAACGAGGAAGTCAAAAGCTATCTCGCCCGACATCCTCAGAAAGGTCTTCAGCGAAACGCTGATTCAAGGTCATTTAAGCTCAACAAAAAGTTCCCCCACGGGGGAACTTTTTGTTATGATTCCGCGCCTCTCTCCTGCGCCGGGGGATGAAAAAATAAACCGCCCGCGCAAAAAAATCTTGACAAACCGCCGTTTGTAATATATAATTGAAGCACGAGGTGAGAAAAGTGTTCAACACAGTAAAGCGCCTGCCCGCGCGGGACGGCAAAACACTGATAGCTCTGACCAGACAGAGCATAACCGGAAACGCGAGCGCGCCCGGAACATACGAGGATCTCCGGGTAGTCCGCGTCGACTCTCTGGGAAGCGAATCCGGCTTCATCTGGGACATAAACGGCTTTCACCATAAGCCTAGACCTGGCGACTTCATCCTGCTCTCCGGAATAGACATGCGCATGCCTATACTCAGCCATAAGAACAGCGACATAATGATAACCGTCCTCCTGCTCTCGCCGCGCGTCTTTGTCGGCGACTCCGGATTCGTCGGGCTCTTCTATACGCGCGACCCGTCGCACCGTCACATCCGCGCCGGAACGATCCCCCAGGCCGAACGCGAGTTCAGCCTTCTCGAAGAGGAGCTCACCCGCCCCGACTTCATCGGGAGCGCCGCGACCTGCCGCGCCCGCCTGCTTTTAGTCGAGCTCTGCCGAGGACTCGGCTTCACGCCGGGACTGAGCGTGAGCGGCTCGCACATCGACGAGATAACCGCCTACATCGGCAGACATTTCACTGAAAAGATCACACTTGACAGCGCGGCGAAGGCGATCGGCATCAGCCAGTCGCTGTTGTCAAAGGAGATGAACGTCCGCCTGAACATCAGCTTTCCCGAGTACGTGCGCAGGCTGAGGATAAACAACGCCATCGACCTGATCTCGTCGCATGGGATGAGCGTGACGAACGCGGCGTTCGAAAGCGGCTTCACAAGCATGCAGGGATTCTATAAGACCTTCCGCGTGATAACCGGCACGTCTCCGCGCGAAATGCTGAAAAGTAGAGAAAATACCGAAAAAGGATGACGCAATCCGCGCGATAATGTTGTATAATATCCTTAACGACAATGTCTGAAAGGATACATAGCAATGAAAGCAAGAAAACTCGCGCTGATCCTCGCAGCTCTGCTGACCCTCTCCGCCTGCGGACAGACGACCCAATCCGAAACGCCCCAATCCGACAGAACAACCGCCAAAGAATCGACGACCGAACCCGCCGAAACCGGCATCCCAGACCTCCCCGATAAAAACCTGGGCGGCTTCGAGCTCCACGTCGGCAAGCCGATACAGGACAAGATCCTCTGGTCGAACGTCTCGTTCGCGGTCGGCGAGGAGAACGGCGAGGTGCTGAACGACGCGCTCTACGCCCGAAACGTGAAGACCGCCGACAAATACGGCTTCAGTCTCTCGGACACCGAGCTCCCCGATCCGAAGACGACGATGGAGCAGCAGTGCCTCGCCGGAGACAGCGAGTACGATCTCTTCCTGATCCCGCTGAACAAGCTGAGCGTCCAGACGGGCAAGGAATACCTGACCGACTTCCACAGCGTCCCGAACCTCGGGCTGACCGGCGAATGGTGGGATCAGGACATGCTCCGCGACCTCGACATGGGCGGCGGACAGTACTTCATGAACGGCGACATCATCTTCTCGGTCTATGACTGCCTGAGAGTCATAATGTACTCGAAGGGACTCGCCGACGACCTCGGAATGAGCGGCTTCTACGAGACGGTCAGAGACGGAAAGTGGACGGTCGATCATATGCACAAGCTGATGACCGAAGCCGCAGCGGACCTGAATTCCGACGGCGCGACCGACTATCAGGACCGTTTCGGGCTTCTCTACAACAACAATTCCTATGAAGCCTACCTGACCTCACAGGGAGTCAAACTGATCTCGACCGACGGCACGCTCGGCTTCGACACCGAGCGCTTCATAAAAGCGTACGAGAATCTGCTGAAAATCTTCGATAAAACGATGGTCTTCAACTACAATGAGGACAAATACCCCGGACTCACCGCGCGTCAGGCGATAGTCACGCTCTTCGATAACCGCCAGGCACTCTTCTTCGAGAACGGAATGTCAGCGGCGGCGCAGTATATGCGTACCGTCACAAACGTCGACTTCGGCTTCCTTCCGCTTCCCAAGCTCAATGAGGAGCAGGACAAATATTACTCCTACGTCTCGATGAGCGCGCCGGTGCTTACGATACCGAAGACGAACGGCGACCGCCTCGGCGACACCGGCTTCATCCTCGAGGCGCTCTGCCGCGAGTCAAGCCGCTCGGTCGTCCCGGTCTATTTCGACACCTGCTTCTCGGCAAAATACACCCGCGACGAGGAGAGCTATGAGATGATCCTCCTGGCGACCGACAGCCGCATGTACGACCCCGGAATAATCTACAACTACGGAAAGATCGACACAACGATACTGGAAGCCGCGAAGGCAGGCGACGAAGCGATCAAATCGAAGCTCGACGCCATCAAGAGCACTGTTATCGAGGAATACAACAAGTCGGTCAGCTGACCGCGAACCTATGACCCGGCAAAAGCAGCTGAATTCCAACCCGTTACGAAAGGAACAAAAATGAAACAGATCTACGACCTCTGCATACTCGGCGCGACCGCCGCGGCGCTCGGATTCGCCGAGACCCACCCCGGGCTCGACATCATCATCCTCGAGGAGGGCATGACTCCCGTCCGCGAATTCTCCGCGTCGCTCAAGTACTCCCCGACTCCGGCGATAAAGAACGCCTTTCTCGACGAGCTTATCGAGCGCAAAGCCGTCGGCGGGACGATATGGCAGCCCGCCGTCGCCCCGGTCGCCGCGAGAAGATTCAGGTCGCTTAAAAACACCGACACATATTTCTTCACCGCGCTGACCGGAATCGACACGACCGATGACGGCTATAAGATAGTCTTCGCCGCCTACGGACTCGCCCACACGTTCAGGGCGAAAAAACTGCTCGATACCTCATCAAAGCAGTTCTCCGCGCCTTACACGGGACTCGCTGACAAAAGCGGCGCGCGCTTCAACTACTTCACCGCGATAAAGGAGGAAGGCGACCTCCCGGAATACCGCTCGATCGGGTGCCCCGACGGCATCGCGAATGCGAGAATGACCGCGCTTGAGAACGCCGCGAATGAATCCCGCAAGATACTCTTCGCCGCGACCGAGCCAGAGTACACCTTCACGACTCCCGGCGATGGAATTCTCCTCCACCCGGCATACTACCCCGACCCCGCGACCGCCTATGAAGCCGGCGCGAAGCTGAGATACGAAGCCATCCCGACCCCGGGCGCCAAGACCCCCGCTCCGGTCGACGACGGCGAATACGACATTATAATCGCCGGACTAGGCACAGCCGGAGCGATAGCCGCGGCGGTCGCGTCGGACAAGGGAATGAAGGTCCTCGGCGTCGATATGCTCGACATGCAGGGCGGCTCGGGAACGGCGGGCGGAGTGCTCGGCTACTATTACGGCTTCAAGGGCGGAGTCTACCGTGACATCGACAAAGAGTCGGTCGCGATCGAAGCCGCCGCGCCAGGAAACTCGCTCGGCTTCCTTAATAAACCGGTCGTACTCGATAAGCGCACCGAAAGGATCGACCGCCGCTACGCGACGATAACCGGAGCTATCCACGACGGAAAAAAGATCACCGGCATCCGCTTCTCCGAGAACGGCAGACCGCACGAGGCGCGCGCTGAATTTGTCATCGACTGCACCGCCGAGTCGATAGTCTGCGTCGCCGCCGGGCTCGACATGCAGGGCGGAAGAGATTTTGACGGCGGACTCCAGACC
>CAKSOR010000151.1 GCA_934477985.1 uncultured Eubacteriales bacterium | reverse complement strand
AACATTGGATTTGTTTTAAATCATTGACGACAAGCAAGCGAAAAGTGAAATAATAATTTGAAAAGGAGAAATCATTATGGAAAAATTGTATTCGCCAAAAATCCTCACTATCGCGCTTCTGACCCTTTCGCTGACCCTCCCGGCATTTGCCGACACGCCGGACACGACCGGATCGACCGTCTCGACGACCGCTACCGGAAAGGAGACCGAAACGCTCGCGTTCAGCGACATCTCGGGTCACTGGGCTGAGGAGGTTATCACGAAATGGAAGGACAAGGGCATAGTGAACGGCTACCCCGACGGCACTTTCAAGCCCGACGCGCCGATCACCCGCGCCGAGCTCGCGAAGATCCTCTCGCTCGCGTTTGAGCTTGTGACTCCCGAAGAGCCGAAGACATTCGGCGACGTCGCCGCCGACTCGTGGTACAGCGGTTACGTCGCGTCGACCGCCGATTACATCCCGACCTACTGTCCGCCCGACCTGAACGAGCAGACCCGCCCATACGAGGCGAAGGATTCGTTCTTACCCGACAATACGGCGCTCCGCATACACGCCGCCGGGGCATTTGCCGCCGTGAAGATCGAACACGATGGGCTGACGATTGAGTATCCGTCGATTCAGGACATAAACAAAACTGTCACCGCAAAGTTCAGCGACGCCGAATTCCAGAACCTCTACGTGATGCACGGTTCGGTCGCCGATAACGTGAAGAAGCTCCAGACCGACGCCTGGCTCGCGCTTGAGCTTGGGCTGATGCAGGGCGATCCGGCGGGAAATTTCCGCCCATATGACAGTCTGACCCGCGCCGAAGTGCTGACAATCCTCGACAGATGTACCACTGAATAAAACAAGACCGGGCAGAGGACGCCCGGTCTTTTCTCAGCCTGAAATGAGCGTTCACTTGGGCATTTGATGTCAAATGTCGACTTTTTTACATCCATTGTCGGTTGACTATATACATAAGTTCGTCATTTTGTTTATTTGGGTATCGCATCCGTGTGAGAATTTGTCTGACCCGATAAAGCAAATAGTAAGACGTGGCTTACACTAATGAAACGCTGATTTAAGGTTGTTTTCACGGCGAAAAAGCCCATAAATTCAAGCCTTTTTCGCGTATCAGCCCTCCGACGCGAGCCGTGGGATTCAAGGACGACGCGAAAAGCTATATTTCGCGCGCTTTATCAGATCCATCGTTGATTCTGTGAGCTTAGCAGACGCTTACTTGTCCGGCAAACAGTTCAGAAACGACTGATCCGGAGAAATTATGACCTCGCCGCAGATCTCCATGAGTCGGTATTCCCGGCAGAGCTCTGATATCCGCCAGAGCTGCGCCGCCGTATTCCGGCTCGGCATGCAGGCGACCGCTTTGAAACCGAGTCGCGTTATTTCGGCGAACAAATCATCGAGATAACCGTCCTCGTAGCGCTGAGGCTTCTTGTCGCCTCGCGAGCTTTCGGGCACATCGCCGAGGTACGCGTAGGTCGGGATCGCGCCGACCGATTCGCATAAATCCAGAAATTCCGCGACCGGCGGACATTCGCTTGTCGCCTTAATGTAGAATCTCTCGACAAAATTGGCTTTCAGGGCGTCGAGCAGTGAATATTCCGGGAAAGGTCCGGTCGGGTTGAAGCTCAGACCGAGCTTCCTGAGCGCTTTTTCGGGCTCCGGCAGGGCGAGCAGCTTTCTGACGAGCGCGAAAAGTATGTGCCGCTCGGTGACCGAGCCGCCCTCACCCGCGTGCGAGAGCGGAAGAACATCGCTTTCGAAATCTATGCCGATTCCGAGCGGTTTTGTGAGCGCGCTCAGCTTTTCGCACATCATCGCGTTGCGCTCGTTGCGCAGCGCCCGGCGCGGGGCGAAGAAAGAGTCGATGGCACCGAGCTTTTCAAGCGGTATCGCGTGCATCGCGGCGTAAGCGATCGAAATCTGATCTGGATTGTTCATTCGCCTTCCGCTCAGCCTTGTCTCTGACATGTCGACCCGGCATTCGCAGCCGATTGTCGTCGGAAGCCCAAGTATCCGTCCAGCCTCTGTGAACTCCACAGCGCCGGAGACGCTGTCATGGTCGACGATCCCGGCGGCGCAAAGTCCGCTCTTCCACGCGAGATAGACTGCCGCGGTAGGCGAGTAAGGAGAAAACGAGTAGAAGGTGTGGATGTGGTTGTTCGCGTATATTCCGGCGCGGCGCTGTATTCCGGCGGTCTTGAGATAACCGAGCGCTTCAAGTCTCGATTTTTTGCTGTCGGCATTCAATTTTTGTAAGTCTTCTGATGTGATTTCCATTTCAATTAAGCATTATCTGACCGCCGGTCACTGGCAGCGCCTGACCGGTTTCGTATTTTTGTTCGATGAGGTAAATAACCGCGCGCAGGACGTCGTCAGGCTGGCATCCGCGCCCCATCGGCACTTTCGACTCGTAATATTTCCGGACATCGCCGAGCGTCTTCGCGCCAGGAACTTTCCCGGCGTCGAGATACTGTCTGAAAAGTCCGTTTTCGGGGTCGCTCCAGAGCGGACCGTCGAGGTAGTTGCCCGGGCAGACCGCGTTGACCTTGATTCTGTGTTCGCAGAGCTCGAGCGCGAAGCTCTGCACAAGCCCGATTCCGCCGAACTTGCTGCCCGCGTAGGCGAAATTCTTCCTGCTCCCGGCGAGCCCCGACTTAGAGTTTATCTCGATTATATCGGTGAAATATCCCGGCGAGAGCGAATTCTCGAGCTTCATTATTCCGCTCGCGTGTTTTGCGCAGAAGTAGAATCCGTTGTAATTGACCTCGTTTATCCGCAGAAAATCCTCGGTTGAGAGCTCTTCTATGCCTCCGGCGCGGACAATCCCAGCGCAGCTCAGCATGATGTCGAGTCCGCCGAACTCGCGCGCGGCGGCTTCGACCGCGTTCTTTACGTCGGCTTCAACCGAGACATCGGCGCGGATGGCGATCGACGTGCACTCGCCGTAAACAGAGTTGATCTCATCGGCTGTCGCGGTCGCTTTCACGAGGTCGGCATCGACCGCGGCGACATACGCGCCCTCGCCGGCGAGTCCGAGCGCGAGAGCTTTTCCGAAACCCTGACCCGCGCCGGTGACTATCGCGATTTTGTTTTCGAGCCGCCCGCCAGGATTCTGAGTCCCTTCCGGAGCTTTCGAGCCGGTGAAGAGCGCGGCGTTCGCGTGCGCCTCAAGGCTGTCGTGTCCGAGCGCGAATAGCCCGTGGCGGCTGACAAAAACGGCTTTCGGAAGTCCGCGTGGCTCCACAAGACTGTGGAAATCCCCGAGCTTGTCCGGTTCGATACAGAGCGCCGCGCCCGAGCTTTCAAGCCGTTTGCAGACCGCTTCGTAAACCGGAGATTTTCCGGCAAAGCAGACCGAAATATTTCCGCCCGCGAGCATCCGGAGCAAAACGGCGATCTCGTGTGTCTTCATATTGACCTCGCGTTCTGTAGAAGATATTTTTCGGCTTCGACCGACCACAGTCCGTTTGTTCTTTTGATGATTCCGGCGAGTCCGGCGAGGAATTTGTCGGATTTTCCGAGCTTTTCAAGGTCGGAAAGCGCCGTCAGCGGCAGCGAGATTCCCGGGTAGCAGAGCTTTTTGGCGCCGGGGAGCTTGTCGAGGCTCTTCGTCGCGGCGAGCGCGCCGTCCAGCCCGCAGATGTGCGTGACCATGAACGCCGGGTCGACGCGACCGTATTCGATCGCCGAGAGCGCGTCGCGCATGTCCTCGGCGTCGCCGCCGGATGTCCCGACGATGTGGCGCGACCTGTAGTGAATATTGTAGAAGTTCAGCTCGGCTGAAAACTTCGCGTCGTTCGGACCGGCGAAGAAATTCAGACAGCCGTCATCCCCGAGCAGCCGGTCGGCGAGCGAGATGAGTCCTTTGTCGGGCGCGAAGATGAACGCGTCGTCGTATGACCCGCCTGCAAAGCGCTTCAGCGACTCCTCAGGCTTCTCGAAATTCGCCGGATTCAGCCAGATCAGCCTCGTGCCGAGCTTTTCGGCTTCGGACGGCGGGATAATCCGCGACGCGCGCGAGAGCTTAGCCGGGTCGGTGTCGACGGCGACCAACAGCTCGGGACGGCGGTCGGAGCTCAGAACGCAGTTCACCATGCATAGTCCCATCGTTCCCGCGCCGCCGAGCAGAATCGTCTTTCCGCCCTTTTTGATGCCCATCTCGTGCGCCCTACCGTTCAGGTGATAGCTCGATCTGAGCGCGGCGAGCACGCAGCTTAAGGGTTCGGTCAGCGAACCGCGGAAAGCGCCGTCGCCGCGGTATTTGATCAGGCAGCCGCTCTCGATCAGCTCGCAGGGGATGATTATTTTTGTCGCGTCTCCGCCGCAGAAGGAGTAGCTGTAGCCGGGAGCTTCGGCGACACCATCGCGCGCGGGCTGGAGCGTGAACATCTCGCCGGGCTCGAAAAAGCCCTTCCAGCGCTCGCCGACCTCCTCGATGACGCCGCAGAGCTCGTGTCCGACGATGACCGGGTCGAAGTCGAGGTCGTCCGGGACGCGCCAGTGCGCCGAGCCCTGGTCAAGCGCCTTTTTCGTCGAGACGCAGAGACTGTCCGAGATGACCGACGCCAAAATTCCGTCGTCGGGAAGGGAGATTTCGAATGTATCGAGCCGGAGATCGTTCGCTCCGTGAAGTCTCAGCGCTTTTGTCAGCATTTTTTTCCTCTTTCAAGCAGTTTTTTATATAGCGCGCGGTTTGATTCGCGTCGTTTTTTTGTCTCTTCCTCGTCGAAAACGAACTCCCGCTCGTCGAAGACGTCGCCCTCGCGGCGACCGGCGAAGTTTTCACGCGGCAGGTTGATTGTTCCGCCGTCATCGCCAACTAAAACAGCGGAGTTTTCCTCGAATCGGTCAAGCGTGTACATAATCGTTCCCCTTTTGTGATCGTTCACAGAGCAATTTATAATAAAATGCGTCGCCCCAGCGGGTTTCCCGCCCCCAAAGACACCTTTAAGGCGGCGATAGGTAGCCGCCCATCGGGCGACCGTTTACGGTTCGGCAGCCCGGGCTGTCTCAGCCCGTTGAACGACCGCCGCAGCGGATTCCAATTGATTATATTTTACCAGAAAACCGGCGAAAAGTCAATCCCAGATATGTTAAAATCCGAAAAGTTTGTAACAATCCCGAACCGAATATCCGGAATGTTGTTTTTGCAACAACTGGTTTGGCGATTAACTATAGCTGTTTCAGGATTTTCTGAAAAAATTTAAGAAAACCCCTTTAAATTTCCCATGAAATGTGGTATAATATAGTGTACGAAATTTTCCCGGAGGTGTACCATGACCGATAACCCGACCGAAGCCGCTTCACGCATGAAAGAGCTCGCGAAGCAGCTCGAATATCACTCGCGGCGCTATTACGTGCTCGACGACCCGGAGATCTCGGATTACGACTACGACATGCTCTTTCGTGAGCTGGTCGATCTGGAGACGAAATTCCCCGAGCTCGCCGACCCGAACTCGCCGACAAAGCGCGTCGGCGGCGAGGCTGTCCGCGAATTTCCCGAGGTCGTCCACACCGTCCCGCTCGGAAGTCTTTCGGATGTCTTTGACTACGACGAGGTGCGCGCCTTCATCGAGCGCACAAAGGCGGTCGATCCAGACTGCGAATACACGGTCGAGTGCAAGATCGACGGACTGTCCTGCGCGCTCCGTTATGAAAACGGAAAGCTTGTGCGCGGCGCGACCCGCGGAAACGGCTTCGTCGGCGAGGACGTGACCGGCAATCTCCGCACGATCCGCTCAATCCCGCTTGAGATAGACACCGACGAGCCGGTCATCGAGGTGCGCGGCGAGGTATATATGTCGAGAAAGAGCTTCGAGCGGCTGAATGAGCGCCGCGAGGCTGAGGGCGAATCGCTTTTCGCGAACCCCCGCAACGCTGCCGCCGGCACGCTCCGCCAGCTTGACCCGAAGGTCTGCGCGTCACGCGGACTCGATATCTTCATATTCAACTACCAGACAGGCACGAAGACATTCAAAAACCACGACGAGAGCCTTAAATGGCTCGAATCGGTCGGATTCGTGATCATTCCGTATCTGAAGACCGTCAGAACAGCCGACGAGGTCATTGAGCAGATCGAAAATATCGGCAAGATGCGTCTTGATCTGCCGTTCGGCATCGACGGAGTTGTAATCAAGGTAAATTCGCTCGCGCTCCGCGTGACGATCGGCGAGAACACGTCGACTCCGAAGTGGGCAGTCGCCTACAAATTCCCGCCGGAGGAGAAGGAGACAAAGCTCACTGACATAGTCATTCAGGTCGGGCGCACCGGCGTTCTCACGCCGAACGCGGTTCTTGAGCCGGTCAAGCTCGCCGGAACTACGGTTTCACGCGCGACTCTGCACAATCTCGACTTCATCCGCGAGCGCGACATAATGATCGGTGACACGGTTATCGTCCGCAAGGCGGGCGACATAATCCCCGAGGTCGTCTCGGTCGTGAAGGAGAAGCGCGACGGCTCGGAAAAGCGGTTTGACATGCCGGAAAAATGTCCGTCCTGCGGAGAACCGGTTATCGCTGACATAGACGACGAAAACTCGTCGGGAAGCGCCGCTTACCGCTGTAC
>CAKSOR010000150.1 GCA_934477985.1 uncultured Eubacteriales bacterium | reverse complement strand
GTTGCAGCGGATGCAGCGCGAAAGTTCGTTCTGCCAGAAAGCGAATCTCTCGTCGGGAGTCAGCTTTTCAAGAGCCTCGACCTCGTCAAAACGCTTCGAGTCGAGAACCTCGCCGTCCTCGCCGATAAGCTCGTCGTAAGCGGTGTGCTTCTTCGACTTGCAGTTTTCGCAGCGTTCAGCGAGAAGCTCGGTGCGCGGAGCGGTGATTTCGCCGTCCCAGAGGGTCTCGATCTTTACGGTTTCGCCGTCCTTGACCGAGGAGACGTTTTCGGCCTTCGCGCGAATTTTATTTATATCGAGCATTCCGTCGCAGGGGATTCCGACGACGTAGACCTTTTCGCGGTCAAAGCGATGCTCGGTGAGAAGCTGATTGAAGCTGTAGGTGTCGCAGGGCTTTAAGAAGACGAGGACCTTGTTTTCGCTCTTTCTCGTCTCGGCGATGAGATACTTCGAGAAGTTCGCGCCGCAGAAGCCGTTATAAACGAATCCGTCGAGATTTTCAGCCGTGAAGAGCGCGGGCGTGACGTCCCAGTCAAACTCGCCGCGTTTCCAGCCGAGCAGACGGTCGGCCTTGCCGGATTCGAAGATCTCCTTTGCCTTGGCGGCAAGGATTTCGCGGTTTATTTCTTGCATCGTAAGTCCTCCAGTCTCTTGTTCGGGCCGAGCGCGGCGACCTTGGCGACGAAATCGTTCATCGTCGCGGCGAACTTCGCGCCCTCAGCCGCCGATACCCACTCGACTCTCGTGCGCTCCTTCTCGATTCCGAGGTAGTCGAGCATCGAGAAGAGCAGCGCCATTCTGCGGCGGGTGTAGTAGTTTCCGGTGGTGTAGTGGCAGTCTCCGGGGTGGCATCCGCAGAGGATCACGCCGTCCGCGCCGCGCTGGAACGCGCGGAGAATGAAGGACGGGTTGACTCTGCACGAGCAGGGGACGCGGATGATCTTGACGTCGGCGGGATAAGCCAGACGGTTGTTTCCGGCAAGATCCGCGCCCGCGTAGGAACACCAGTTGCAGCAGAAGGCAACTATCAGGGGTTTGTATTCGTTTACTTGCATATCGCGTCAACCTCCGCCATAATCTGTGAATTTCTAAAGCCCTTGAGATCCATAGCTCCCGACATACAAGCGACGGTGCACGCGCCGCAGCCCTGGCAGACGGCCTCGTTCACCTGAGCGACCCGGCGGATCTTCGTCGTGCGGTCGGGCATACGGAATTCCTTCTCGACATAGGTGATCGCGCCGTAGGGGCAGACGTTCGCGCAGGTCGAGCAGCCGTTGCACATCATTTCGTCGGGATTTGCGACGCAGGGGTTTCCGGTGAGCTTGTCCTTTGCGAGGAGTCCGATGACCTTCGAAGCGGCAGCACCTGCCTGCGAGACGGTCTCCGGGATGTCCTTGGGTCCCTGGCACGCGCCCGAGAGGAAGACACCAGCTGTCGGCGACTCGACGGGACGGAGCTTCGGATGCGCCTCGGTGAAGAAATCGTTGGTGTCCATGCTTGCCGTCAGCATCGTGGCGAGCGGACGTGCCGACTTATCGGGTTCGATAGCGGCGGCGAGGACGACCATGTCGGCGTCGATGTGAAGCTGTTCGTTCATTATGAGATCCGACGCCTGAACCTTAAGGATTCCGTTTTCGGGCGTGACCTTGCCGACCATGCCCTTGATGTAGTGGACGCCGTATTCCTCGACGGCGCGGCGGTAGAACTCGTCGAAGTTCTTTCCGGGCGTTCTTACATCGATGTAGAATACATAGACCTCGGTGTCCGGATACTTGTCGCGGATGAGCATCGCGTGCTTCGCGGTGTACATGCAGCAGATCTTGGAACAGTATTCCTTGCCCTTACTACAATCCTTGCAGCGCGAGCCGACGCACTGGACGAAGACTATCTTATGCGGATGAGTTCCGTCAGACGGGCGGAGAAGGGTTCCTCCGGTAGGTCCGGCGGCGTTCATGAGTCTTTCGAGTTCGAGCGACGTGATGACGTCCTTCGACTGCGAGTATGCGAACTCGTCGAACTTCTCCATCGAGATCGGGTTGTATCCGGTCGCGACGACGATCGCGCCGTACTTTTCCTCGATGAACTCGTCCTTAGCCTTGTAATCGATAGCTCCGGCGGTGCAGACCTTGGAACAGACTCCGCATTTTCCGGTCTTGAGCATCGTGCAGTAGTTCGGGTCGATTGTCGCGACCTTCGGGACTGCCTGAGCGAACGGGATGTAGATCGCGCGGCGGTTGTCCATGCCGAGGTTGAACTCGTTCGGAACCTTCTTCTGCGGACATTTTTCGGTACAGAGACCGCATCCGGTGCAGACGTCCTCCTTGA
Source organism: uncultured Eubacteriales bacterium (assembly GCA_934477985.1). Taxonomy (GTDB): domain Bacteria; phylum Bacillota; class Clostridia; order Oscillospirales; family CAG-272; genus Flemingiibacterium. The sequence goes on along the minus strand of CAKSOR010000150.1, from coordinate 4,259 downwards.
CATAACGCGCCTTTTTCTTAATCGTGACGTCGAAGTTTCCGACAAATCCCTTGACTGCCGTGACCTCGGAGTAGGAGAAGATTCTGATCTTCTCGTTCTGCGCGACGTCGACCATCTTCGGGGTCAGAATGCAGGCTGCGCAGTCGAGGGTCGGGAAGGTCTTGTCGAGCTGAGCCATCTTACCGCCGATGGTCGGCTTCTTTTCGACGATGTCGACCTCAAATCCCGCGTCGGCGATATCGAGCGCGGTCTGGATTCCGGCGATTCCTCCGCCGATGACGAGCGCGCGCTTTGTGACCGGAGACTCTCCGGGGGTGAGCGGCGCGTTGAGGTTGACCTTGGCGACGGCGGCTTTTCCGAGGATTATCGCCTTCGGAGTGCCGATGAGCATATCCTTATGCACCCACGAGCACTGCTCGCGGATGTTGGCGACCTCGAGCATATACGAGTTGAGTCCGGCTGCCGCGACGGCACGGCGGAAGGTTGCCTCGTGCATTCTCGGCGAGCAGGAGCAGACGACGACTCCGGTGAGCTTATGCTCCTTTATCGCGTTCTTTATGAGATCCTGTCCGGACTGGGAGCACATGTACTGGTAATCGGTGGAGAATACCACGCCGGGTTCATGTGAAAGAGCCGCGGCGACCGCTTTGACGTCGATCGTTCCGGCTATATTTGTGCCGCAGTGGCACACGAATACACCTATTCTCTGCATAGTAACTCCTCCTTACTTGGAATATTTGCGAAGCGCCGCCATGATAGCCTGCTGAGGCATCTCATCGTCGAGCAGCGCGGGAATATCGTCGGGCTTTAAGTGATTTGCGCCCTTTTCACGGACGGCGAGGGTGCGCAGAGAGTCGATGAGCTTCGCCGGCTCGACTCCGCGCGGGCAGCGCTCGACGCAGGCAAAGCAGGTCAGACATTTGTAGATCGACTTCGAAGCCATAAGCTTGTCGATCTCGCCCTTCTCGACCATGTAGACGAACTGGTGCGGATGATATTCCATCTCGTCATAGCTCGGGCAGGTCGCGGAGCACTTTCCGCAGCGCATACATTTAAGCGGGTTCACGCCGCTCATGCGAAGGAGCTGTTCCTTTTTCAGTTCTTTGTTCATGCTTCCTCCTTGACGCCGAGAGCTTCGGCTAAAAGCTCGGTGAAGTAGACGACCGGGACTTTGCTCTCGTTTTTCACAAGATTGTACTTGCATAAAGGACATGCGGTGACGATCGAGTCAGCGCCGCAGACTGCCGCGTTGTCCGAGACAGCGTTTGAGCGCTTCTTCGCGGAGTCGGCGTCCTCAAGCGCGATGTAGCCGCCGCAGCACTCGTTTCTCATCGACCAGACTACCGGCTCAGCGCCGAGCGCGCGGATGAAATCCTCAAGTATCTTCGGATTCTCGGGGTCGTCGAGCTGCATTACCTTGCCGGGTCTGAGCAGCAGACATCCGTAGTAAGCGGCGATCTTTCTGCCGGTGAGCGGCTTTGTGACCTTCTTTCTGAGTTCATCGAAGCCGATCTCGTCGCGGAGCACTTCGAGGAAGTGAAGCACCTCGGTCTCGCCGCGATATTCGGTCGGGGTTTTGTCCTGAGCGAGGTAGTTGTTGACGCGGAGAGTGAAATCGGCGTCTGTGCGGATCTGGTTGTTCGTCTGCTTTAATACATTGTAGCAGGCGGAGCAGACGGTCACGAGCTTTTCGCCCTTGTCGCGCGCGTCGATCAGGGCGCGTACCGACGGGAGCTTGGACGCGATCTCGTCCTTGGCGGTCTGGAAAACTCCGCCGCAGCACTGCCAGTTTTCCGGTTCGGTAAGCGAAAATCCGAGAACCTTCGCGGATTCTCTTGCGTACTTATCGAGATCCTTCGCCTTCGTCCGGAGCGTGCAGCCGGGGAAATATGTGTAATTCATGGCTTTCCTTTCTGAACCGCCGAGGTCATATGATCCCGGCGGTTTCGGATATTAACTTCTGAGTCTGTCAGACCATCTGTTCGGGATGGAAGACCTCGTCAAATCTCTCGGCGGTGAGGAATCCGAGCGCGACGCAGGCTTCCTTGAGCGAGATGCCTTCCTTGTAAGCCTTCTTGGCGGTCTTCGCGGCGTTCTCGTAGCCGATGTAGGGGTTGAGCGCGGTGACGAGCATCAGCGAGTTGTGAAGGTTGTCGTGCATCTTCTGACGGTTCGCGGTGATTCCGACGGCGCAGTTCTTGTTGAACGAGACGATCGCCTCGGCGAGAAGTCTTGCCGACTGGAGGAAATTGTAAGCAGTGACCGGCATGAAGACGTTCAGCTCGAAGTTGCCCTGAGAAGCCGCCATTCCGACCGCGACGTCGTTTCCGATTACCTGAACGGCGACCATCGTGACAGCCTCGCACTGAGTCGGGTTGACTTTACCGGGCATGATCGACGAGCCGGGCTCGTTTTCGGGAATGTGGATCTCGCCGAGTCCGAGACGCGGACCGGACGCGAGCCATCTGACGTCGTTTGCGATCTTCATCATATCAGCCGCGGTCGCCTTGATCGCGCCGTGAGCGAAGACGATTTCGTCCTTCGAGGTGAGCGCGTGGAACTTGTTCGGCGCGGTGACGAAGGGCTTTCCGGTGAGTTCGGCGATCTTCGCGGCGACGAGAGTATCGAAGCCCTTGGGGGCGTTGAGTCCGGTTCCGACGGCGGTTCCGCCGAGCGCGAGTTCGCAGAGCGGCTTGACAGCGAGCTTCAGAAGCTCAACGTCGCGTTCGAGCGAAGCTCTCCAGCCCGAGATTTCCTGACTGAACTTGATCGGGGTTGCGTCCTGAAGGTGGGTGCGTCCCGACTTTACGACATCCTCGTTCTCAGCCTCGAGACGCTTGAAGGTTTCAATCAGAGTCTCAACCGCCGGGATGAGCTTGTCCTCGATCGCGATGACCGCGGAGATGTGCATCGCGGTCGGGAAGGTGTCGTTGGACGACTGGCTCATGTTGATGTCGTCGTTGGGATGGGTGAGCTCCTTGCCGGCGATCTGGTTTGCGCGGTTGCGGATGACCTCGTTGGCGTTCATGTTCGACTGCGTACCGGAGCCGGTCTGCCAGACGACGAGCGGGAAGTGATCCGAGAGCTTTCCGGCGATGACCTCGTCACAAGCGGCGGAAATAGCGGCGAGCTTTTCGTCGGTCATCTTTTCGGGCTTCAGCTCATGGTTAGCCATAGCGGCTGCCTTTTTGAGGATGCCGAAGGCGTGGATGATTTCGGCGGGCATGGTTTCGATTCCGACGCCGATCTCGAAATTCTCATGCGAGCGCTCGGTCTGAGCCGCCCAGAGACGGTCGGCGGGGACTTTCATCTCGCCCATTGAATCGTGTTCGATACGGTATTCCATTATGTTTTCTTCCTTATTGTATAACATTAAAGCTCGATCGAATTGATGGTGTTCTTGAGGCATTCAGCGCTGTGCTTGAGAAGTGCGATCTCGTCGTCGGTGAGCGGAACGAGGATCTTGCCGTGAGCTCCCTCAGAGCCTACGATGTTGAGGACACTGAGACATACATCGTCAATGCCGTACTCGCCGTGCATCATGGTCGATACGGTCATGGTCGTGTCGATGCCAGAAAGGAGCGACTTGATGATATGACATACCGAGATCGAGACGGCATAGAAGGTAGCGCCCTTGCGCTCGATGACGCGCGCACCCGACTTGCGGACGTAGTTTTCGATTTCAGCGTAGTCGAGGTCGGGGTAGATGTTCTTGGTGTCAAGGAGCTTGTCGCAGTCAGCGAGCGGAACGTTCGAGATGTTCGCGACCGACCACGGGATGAAGGAGGAATCTCCGTGCTCGCCCATGACGTAAGCGTGGACGTTCTGCTGGTTGATCTTGAAGTACTCGGAAAGGCGCGAACGCAGACGCGCAGTGTCGAGAATCGTTCCCGAGCCGATGATGTTGCGCTCAGGAAGCCCGGACTGCTTGCAGAAGACATAGGTGAGGATGTCGACAGGGTTGGAGACGATTATGTATTTAGCGTCAGGAGCGTATTTTGTGATCTGCGGGATGATGCTCTTGATGATGTTGACGTTGGTCTGCGCGAGGTCGAGTCTGGACTGACCGGGACGGCGTGCGATACCCGAGGTGATGATGACGATGTTCGAGCCTTCGGCGTCGCGGTAAGAGCCGGCGTAGATCGAGCACGGACCGCAGAACGGAGTGCCCTGGCGGATGTCGAGCGCTTCGCCGAGCGCCTTTTCGTTGTTTACGTCGATCATAACGATCTCGGATACGAGACCTGTTACGGTGAGGG
>CAKSOR010000149.1 GCA_934477985.1 uncultured Eubacteriales bacterium | reverse complement strand
GTTTATATGGTTTATATAAGCAAAAAAGCAAAAAGAAGCAAGCTGATATTGAATCGCGATTTCAGAATAGAACCGCAGTTGAAGCTGACCGCCAGAGCCGTTGCCGCTCTCCATGAGGGCGAACGCCTTGCCAACGACCCGAATGCAAGGACTTTCACAAATCTTGAAGAACTTTTCGCCTACCTAAAAAGCGATGACGAATAAAAACGCTCACCCTCCCGGATGAGCGTTTTTTTATATCCTGATGTAGTTGTGCGCGCCCGCGAGCCCCTTTTCGCGCCCGCTCGCCGTCATCACAAGGCTCTGCTCCGACTCGCCCGCGAGCTTCAGCATCGCCCGGCACCGCGCGTCGTCCATCCGCCCGAAGCTCTCGTCGTAGATCATCGGCGGCATCTCCCGCCGGTAGATCAGCCCGCAAAGCGCGATTCTCAGCGCAAGGTACGCCGCGTCCCGCGTTCCCGCGCTCAGCATGTCGACGCTCCGCTGTCCCGATTTCGTCCCGCACGTCAGCGCGAGCTCCCCGCCGACCCCGACTTCTCGATATTTGTCCTCGGTGATCAGCGCCATCAGCCGCCCCGCCTCGCCCGATAACCTCGGCGCGACGCTCGACCGCAGCTTTTCACTCGCTTCACGCAGCTTCTCATGCGCGAGTTTCAGCCCAGCGAGCTTCTTTTCGAGCTCGCCGCGCTCCGCCCGAAGCTCGTTCAGCCGGTCGGAAATCTTCGCCGCGTCCTCGCCCGATGGAGTTCCGGCGAGCTCGCGCTCAAGGTCGAGCGAGTATTTCTCGAGCGCCTTCGCGCTGTTCGTCAGGAATTCAGACTCCCGCCGAACCGCGCTGAGGTTCGATGAGTCGATTCCGCTCGCCTCGCCGACCGCCTTTTCGCGGATTTCATTCTCGTCGTACCGCTCGAGCTGACCGCGCAGCTGCTCACAGAGCGCCGCCGTCTTCTCGTACTCAACCCGCAGACTCTCCGCCGCGCCCGCTTCACGCTCGAGCTCGCTCATTTTCGCGCCGATCTCGCTTTTGTCGATCCCGAACTCGCGTCTGAGCGCCGAGAGCGCCTCGTCGAGCTGGTCGCGGACACTCGTCCGGATGACCTCCGCCGTGCGCGCCGCGTCCCGCGCCGAATCGCGTCTGGCGATCTCTTCCTCGAGCGCGTCGAGATCGAATTCCTCGTCGAGTTCGGCGAGCGTTTTCTTCGACCGCGCCGCCGAGTTCATCAGCACCGCGCCAAAGCTCAGCATCGCCGCGCCGACCAGAAGCCCGATGATCGAGAGCTGCCGGCTCAGCCCGAACAGCGACATCAGCGCCCCCAGCCCAGAGAAAATCAGCACTCCGACCGCGAACACAATCAATACGATTCCCGCGCCGGTCTTAGCCTTCGAATCGGCGGCAAGATCGGCTTTCTCGGTCTCGAGCCCGTCAATCCCGCCGTGCTCGCGGAATCTCGCGATAACCTCGTCGAGCTCGGGATCGCTCTCGGGCTCGGACGGCTCTGGCAAGCTCTCAAGCTGACTCTCAAGCTGACCGATTCGCGTCGCCGCCGCCCGGAGATCGTTCAGCGGTCCGCTCTCGGGAACTCCGGAACTGTCGACCTGACGCTTCAGCTCGGCGGATTTGCTTTCAAGCGCGTGCAGTCGATCGAACCCGCCCGCGATCGTCTGCGCCTCGAAAAGCGCGAGTTTTTCGTTCAGCGCGTCGGCTTTTTCGCGCGTGTCGGACTCCTTCTCACGGAGATCTGCGAGCTTTGCCTCCTTCGCGCGTGTCGCGGCGGAGGTTTTCAGCGCGCTGTCGAGCCGCGACTCGAGGCTTGCGATCTCGTCGTTCAGCTCGGCGAGCCTGCCGCCCTTGCCGCTCTTGTGTAGCAGCAGCACTCGCGCGGCGTCGAGCTTATCGAGCGCGCGCTGAGTGTTGACCGACTCGTCAGCCGAGAAGAGCAGGTTTTCGATGCCCTCCGAGACCTTCGCGCCGCTGACGGTCGTTCCGCCGAGCTGCGAGACGAACGCGGTCGCCGCGAACATGTCGGCGTCGACTCCGAAGAAGAGCAATCCGGGCGATTCACCCTTGTGGCAGGGCATGTTGTTCTCGAGGTCGACGAGCTGAACGGCTTCGCGGAAGTTCGAGCCGCCAGCCGCTCTGACCGCGCGCTCGATCCGATAGCGCTTGCCGTTCGCGTTGAAGGTCAGCGTCCCGGCGGCGCAGGTTTCGTCCCAGCCGACATAAGCCGCGCGCTCCTTCGGCGTGAAGCCGTAGAACATGAATTTAATGAAAGCCGCGAGCGTGGATTTTCCGCTCTCGTTCGCGCCTTCAATGAGATTCACGCCGGGGGTCAGTTCGAGTTCGAAATCGCTTAACTGCCCGAAGGTGGTTATGTTCAGTTTTTCTATGTACATTTTGTCCTCCTCCGCTCAGAAATCGGTGATGTCGCCGCCGGTTATCGCGGCGAGTCCGTAGCGCAGGGCACTCGCGGCGAGCTCACGTTCACTCTCGTCGCGGCTCTCAAGCATCGGGCGCAGGGTTTCGTAGAAAGCGCCGCGGATTGTCGGGTCGCGCTTCAGCTTTTCTGCGTCGAGCAGCGGCAGTGTGTCGTCGTCGAGCTCAAGCAGGAAGAGCCTTGGAAACTGCGAGGCGATGAAATCCTCCGAGATTCTGAGCTCCCCGGCGACCGAGCCGGTCAGCCTGACCCGCAGCGCGGTGTCGTCGCCGAACTTCTTCTCGGCGATCATCCCGGCGAGCATTCCGACGACATCGGCGTTCGTGCGGCAGCCGGTTATGTCGAGCCGCGCCGACTCGTAGTGAACCTTCGAAAAGCGGATGAACTTCGCGCCGAACTCGAGGTGTCCGCCGCTCTTGTCCGCCATGCCGATGACCGCGCCCTTTTCGCCGGACTCGTCGAAGCCGCGCCCCTCAAGGCAGCCGCTGTAGGCGTAATAGGTCGTGCCGAGCTGTTTGACTCCCGAGAAATCGTGGTAGTGTCCGAGCGCGGCGTAATCATAGCCGGTCGAGGCGAGCGCGTCGTTCGGAATCGGGCAGTTCGTCGAAACCGACTTGCCGATCTCGCCGTGCGCCATCAGGATGTTGATCTTTGAGCTGTCGGTCGGGTGAGTTCCGGCGAAGGGGCAGCGGTCGAGCTCGGTCGACGTGAAGGCGTAGCCGTAGACGCTGGTGTTTTTCTCCGGGAAATCAAAGCAGGAGAGCTCGTCGGTGTCGAAGATATGCACATTCGGCGTGAAATCGGCGCGGCGGTAGAAGGAGGTCGGCGTGTAGGGGTCGTGATTGCCGGGGGAGATGATGACCTCGCAGTCGGGGATGCCGGCGAATTCCCTTTTCAACAGGGCGATTGTCTCCTTCGAGACGAATTCGGAGTCAAACAGATCGCCCGAGATCAGCAAAAAATCGAGTTTATTCATTTTCGCGTAGAGGGTCAGCGACGTGAACGCCGCGCGGAACTCGTTCCGGCGGACCTGAGCCCGTCTGGGATCGAGCGCCGCGAGCGGGCTGTCGAGATGCAGATCCGCGCAGTGCAGAAATTTTATCATTTTAACTACTCCATTTGAGATCATTTCTTATATCAGACATGTTCGATAACCCGACCTTAGCGTATCAAATTGGCGACGCAAGTCGGCAATTTGATTGACATATCGGGAGGGTTTTCGAACATGTCTATTATACATTATTCTGTCGATTATTTCAAGGTATTTCAAGAAAATTTTTTCAAGGAAAAATTTTCAGACGGCTGAAGAAAAAAACACCCGACCGGGCGAATATTCCGCCGGTTTCGGGTGAAATATCAATTCAGTCGGATAGGGGGAGTTTTAATGAAGAAATTAATCGAGTACATGGCGGTCTTCGCGGTCGGCGCGGCTGCGTACTGCCTTATCGAGGTGATCTGGCGGGGATTCACGCACTGGACGATGGGACTGACCGGAGGGGCGTGCCTGACGTTCATCTACGCGGTCGGCGGCGAGTATGAATCCACAGCTCTGTGGAAAAAGTGTCTCGCGGGTGCGCTCGCGATCACGACGGCGGAGCTGTCGGTCGGGTTCGCGGTCAATATCCTGCTCGGGTGGGGAGTCTGGAGCTACGCGGGACAGCCGTTCAACTTCCACGGGCTGATCTGCCCGCTGTATACGGCGCTGTGGTTTCTGCTCTGCGTTCCGGCGAACTTCGTCTGCGGGCGGCTGAGGAAGCTGTTCGGAAGGATCAGGAAAACGCCGGATTAAGGAAACGCTGATTTAAGGTTGTTTTCACGGCGAAAAAGCCCATAAATTCAAGCCTTTTTCGCCGTGAAAACTCCATTTATTCAGCTTATTCTTAAGGCTGCTTTCAACCTCGGCGCGAGTCGGGGGGCTATTTCACAAATGTGATCGAGTTGCCGCGGAGGATTCGTCCGCCGGGCTTCAGCAGGTCGGTCAGACCGTCCGCGAGCCGCTCTGAGGTATTGTCGGCGATGAGGTCGAGCGAGCCGGGAAGTATGTGCGGCGCGGTCATATCGTCCCGGACGAAAATCACGCCGGGGTATAGTCTGTGGTGGTTATCCCTGTAGACCGCCGCGAGCCGGTCGGCGTCGCTGTCAAGGACGATGAACCGGTTCGGGATGATGTCAGAACTGTAGTAATAGTCGATGAAGCTCTCGTCTGACTTCGCGCCGAGGATCAGGGTTGTTGTTTCGGCGCCGGACATGGCGGGGACATGAGCGAAGTCAGGTTCGATGTCTGACAGCGCGTGCTTTCCGGACGATTCCGACAGCCGGAGGATGCCGCCATTGATCGGCGGCTTGTGACCGCACTTGCAGCGGCGCGGGTAGAACTCATCGAGCGGCTTTCCGCATACGGGGCAGGTGAAGACCTGAATGAGACCGCGCTTCTGGAAGACGGCGATGTTGTAGCTCCGGCGGCTCTGGATGCCGAGCGCTTCGGTGCTGAGCGCGCCGCACATGACCGCGGCTTCGATGAGGGTCCGGGAGACATCGAGGTAATTCAGATAGTGTTCATCGAGCTCGCCGTCGAGTATTTTCCGGAAGAGCGTATAGGACGAGTAGGGGATCAGCGGCAGGATACGCTCGAGGAGCGCCTCGTCCATGTCGGCGATTGAGTCGAACGAGACCGACTTCATCAGCTTTTCGGTGTCGGCGTCGTTCAGGTATTCCGAGAGCGAGAGGAGCTGGCTTATCTCAAGTCCGCTTTTGGAGAGGCTCTCGGCGAGTCTTGAGAGGACGCTGGGCTTTAAGAATGGAGCGAGGTTCAGAACGTCGGCGGCGCTTTGCGGAGTGATGTCGCGCCCGGACGCGACCGCGCCGAAGATTTCCGCCTCGCCGGAGGTCGGGTCGCCTGAGCTTATCAGGAGCTCGACCGGCACTCCGAATATTTTCGCGATTTCGCCGAGGATTGAAATATCGGGGAAGCTGTCGCCGCACTCATAGCGGCTGATTGCCTGGCGGGTGAGGTTGAGCCTGTCGCCGAGCTCCGACTGGGTCATGTCGGCTGATTTGCGCAGCTTCGCTAAGAAAGCGCCGAATTTTGCGGTATCGAACATTTTGTGTCCCTCCTTGCCGGATTATTATGCGGCTGATTGTAAAAGCCGCGTTCTGTGACCGCCCGCGGAGCGAGTCAATAAACGTGCCGCCTTGGCGGGTTTCCTCCCGAATGACGCGTTGGCAGGTCGGCATTCATCGGTCGAGCGTTTATGGTTTGCAGTCCGGGCTTCACGAGCCTGTTGAACCCTGCCGCGGCGGATTCCGATTGCCTGAGATTATTATATCACGCGGTCAATGAAAAGTCAAGCAATGACTGATTGCGTCTATGAGTAATAAATCGGCGGCTTTCGCATATACATATCCCAGAAACCGGCATGAGACGCCGGAAGCAGGGAGGACAGGATAATGGCAGATACATCCATATACCGCGACATAGCTGAGCGGACGGCGAACACATTTTATCTTGGCGTGATCGGACCGGTTCGCACCGGAAAATCGACCTTCATCAAGAAATTCATGGAGACGCTGGTGATCCCGAATATCAAGGATGAAAACGAGCGTGAGCGGGCTCGAGACGAGATGCCGCAGTCAGCCGCGGGGAAGACGGTGATGACGACCGAGCCGAAATTCATCCCGGACGAGGCGGTTGAGATAACGCTTGGCGACAACGCGGTGATGAAGGTAAAGATGGTCGACTGTGTGGGGTACATAATCCCGGGGGCGATGGGGCACATTGAGGACGGTCACGCGCGGATGGTGCACACGCCGTGGCAGACTGAGCCGATGCCGTTCACCGAGGCGGCGGAGTACGGGACGCGGAAGGTCATTCGCGAGCACTCGACGGTGGGGATGCTGGTGACGACCGACGGAAGCATCGGGGAGCTGCCGCGCGAGAGCTATGTCGAGGCTGAGGAGCGGGTTGTGCGCGAGCTGAAGGAGATAAACAAGCCGTTCGCGATAATCCTGAACTCGGCGAATCCGCAGAGCGACACGGCGGTGAGTCTGGCGTACAAGTTAGAGGAGAAGTACGGAGCGCCAGTCGCGCTCGTGAACTGTCTTGAGCTTGACAGCGACGACATACGGCACATACTCGAGCTGGTGCTTTCGG
>CAKSOR010000148.1 GCA_934477985.1 uncultured Eubacteriales bacterium | reverse complement strand
GCCTTGCCGTCCTTCGAGTAAGTAAAGGAATCGTCGCCGTTGAGCGAAGCGGCTTTTGTGACGTACTCGTTCCATTTGTCAATCGTCCATTTGCCGTCGCGGACTAACTGATATGGGTATTCGATCTTCATGTCGTCCATCATGTCCTGATTGAAGAGCGTGACCCATGACATGTCGAGCGCCATCAGATGAAGCGGACTCGAGACGGCGAAGAGCTTGCCGTCGATCGTCAGCGAGTTGACCATCGCCTGATCCCACCACTCCTCGGAGAGATTCATTCCGGGCAGTTGATAGAGGTCGTAGAGATAGCCCTCCGTGACAAGTCCGGGCTTGAAGGAGATCGGGATGTAAGCGGCGTCATAGGTCTTGTCGCCCGCCATTATTCCGGTCATCAGCTGATCGATTGTCGTGGTCAGCGCGGACCAGCCGGGGTACTCGGTCGCGACCTCATTCATCCTGAAGCCGAGCTTTTCCTCGACCTTCCGGTTGCGGTTATAGATCGCGTCGTCCAGACGGTCGCCGGTCTGTTCGGCAAAATCGAGCGCCATGACACATTCCCACATGTTTGAGTAGTTCATCACGGTGAACTCTTTTCCGTTGAAGTTCTTGTCCGGGTACTTGTAGCCGGTCTGTTCAGCCGAAGTCGTCGTCTCGCCGCCGGAAGGCGATGTTTCCTTGTCGTCAGTTGAACCACCGCCGCATGACGCGGTCGCAAAAACAGAAGCAAGCAGGAGAAGCGAGAGAATTCTGGTTTTCTTCATAATTTATTTACCTCCGATTGTTTATTCTCCTGTTGACATTATATCAGATTTATGGTATAATTGCAATGTCGTAATCGGAAATTTATGTGATAAAATCGGAGGAAGAATATGCTTTGGGAATATGAGAGCTGCCGCGATACTGATATACCGTCCTGCGCGTACAATACATTGAAGAAAATGAACACGCACCGGATTCACGCGCATCATAATGTCGAGGTGCTGATGCTTATAAGCGGGGTCATCGAACTGCGTCTGTACGATCTCGAGGGGATTGACGAACAGCTGACGCTCCATGACGGTGAGATAATGGTTATAAACTCAAATATCATTCACAGTACGCGCTATGTCGAGGACGTGAATCTATGTCTCGCGTTTCTCCCGCCGGACAAGCTGATGCCGTCGCTGCGCATAGGAGTCGGTCAGACACCATCAAAGCCGGTCGAGGCGGATCAGACCGCGTGCGACATAATGAAGCTGATCACCAACAACAGGCAGTTCGGCAATTCGGCGCTTCTGACCTCGCTCGGCAACGCTCTGATGGCTGACCTCGCGCCAAAGCTCGAGAACTACTCGATAAAGCTCCGCGGAAGCAATCTCAAGATCGACATAATCGACTATGTCTACAAGAATTACCGCGACCCGGAGCTGACTGTCAAGGCGCTTGCGGCGGCGTTCGGTTACTCAGAGCGGACGCTCGGCGACATATTCCACGCGAACGTCGGTACGAGCGTCAAGCGCTACATAAATGACTTACGTGTCAACGAGGCGGCGCAGCTTCTGATGAAGACCGACAAGGGCGTCGAGCAGATCGGTTACGAGGTCGGGTTCGAGTCGTTCCGCACCTTCCTGCGCGCCTTCAAGGACAAGACCGGATTGACTCCGAGCGTTTACCGCGGTGATGTCAGTCAGCACAAATAAAAGCTCCCGTCTCAGAAGAGACGGGAACTTTCCGTTATCAAATTAGTGAGCGTTCACGCACCGTAGACGCTGACAGCCTTCTTGCCGCCCGCGATGTGCTCGAACTTTACAACACCGTCGATAAGAGCGAAGAGGGTGTCGTCAGTGCCGATTCCGACATTGTTGCCGGGATGTACAGCGGTTCCTCTCTGTCTGATGATGATGTTGCCGGCTTTGACAGCCTGTCCGTCGGACTTCTTGACGCCGAGACGCTTTGCTTCGCTGTCGCGTCCGTTCTTGGTCGAACCAACGCCCTTCTTATGAGCGAAGAACTGTAAGCTGAGCTTTATCATTATAGTTACCTCCGTTAATTTTTCTGTGTCAGATCAATTCCTCCACTACATCAACGTCAAGATAGTCGTAGTAATCCTCCAACATATCGTTGAGCTGATAGTAGTAAGCCTGGATAAGTCCCGAAATAGCGTAGCGCTTCTTCTCGTCCTCCTCGTAATCGGGGAGCGCGCCGTGCGCTATGAGCCTTATATCGGTCGTCTTCTCGTCAATCGTATAATCGGCGTCGGAGGCATAGGAGACCTCGATCGTGTTGATTATGAGCATGGTCATCGCCGAAAGCGCCGCGCAGAGTATATCCTCGCCCGATTCGCCGTATCCGGTGTGTCCGTTCTCCGCAAAGCCGTAGAAGACGTTATCCCACTTGTAAAAGGTGATCTTTGTCATCTTGCCTTACCTTAGCCGGCGATCTTCGAGATCTGAACCTTGGTATAGGGCTGTCTGTGACCGATCTTCTTCTTCTCGTTCTTCTTGGACTTGTACTTGAGGATCTGAAGTTTCTTGCCCTTGCCGTTCTTCACGACATCAGCCTCGACAGTCGCGCCCTCAACGTAAGGAGCGCCAACCTTGAACTTCTCACCGTCCGAGAGAGCAAGAACCTTGAAGGTAACTTTGTCTCCGGCTTCAACTTCGAGCTTCTCGATGAAAATTACATCGCCCTCGTTGACCTTGTACTGCTTTCCGCCTGTTTCGATAACTGCAAACACGAAAAGCACCTCACTTTCTGAATGATCCTTATGATCATGAACTCGCTGATACGGCGGCAGGACATCTTCCGACATCTTCGCGCTTTCAAAAAACCGTAGTCAAGCGGCAATTATCATTATACCATATATTCTTGGATTTGTCAAGGGTTTTTGAAAAAAAAAGACCCGGAAAACCGGATCTTTTAACAGACCTGTTCGATAACCCGACTTCAGCGTATCAAATTGGCGACGGAAGTCGGCAATTTGATTGACATATTGGGAGGGTTATCGAACAGGTCTTTTTTATTCAGCGAGCTCAAAGCCGGTGAGCTTCACTTCCTCGAGATTCGCGAAATACTCGAGACACGAGGTGTCGAACATTTCCGAGCCGACGTCCCACGGATCGAGAAGCCCCGCCGCGTCGAAACGCTCGTAAACCGCGCACAGCTCGCGTTCATTCCCGCAGGGCGCGAATATGTAAAGCGAACCTTTCTCGCGGATGACCGGGTAGGTGAGGTTGAGATCCTCCAGAGCGCGCTCAGCGAGCGTGTGGTCATACGGAGTCTCGAGCCGGTAGAACGAGCTGTCCGAGCCGCCGAAAGCCGCGCGGACGATCCTGCCGTCCTCTCCGCGGTACGAGATCTCATCGATCTTCGCGGCTGCCTCGTCGATCTTCGGCTGCACGCAGGAATCCCAGTAGCTCGTCAGAGCGAGCGGCGGAACGGCTTTCGCGTAGCCTGACTCGCCGTTGACGACGAAGTCCGCGAGGATACGCCCGGAAAGCGTTTTGTCGGCGCGTATCTCGAGCGTTCTTACTTTGTCGAGCAGCTCGGGGGTTATCTGATCTTCAGCCCTGAGCCCGAAATAGGCGCGGACCATCATCTCGACCGGCGCGGAGAGCTTTATCGCCTCGGTGGTTTCGGGTGACAGCCCCGAGCAGGACGAGAGAGTCAGTGTGTTCAGCGAGCTGAAAACGACCGCCGCCGCGGCTATTACGGCGACAGCGCGCGGGTTTTTCCGGTAGTTCTTCATGTTGGTGTAGCGCCGCTTTAAAAACGCGGCATTTGCGCTTTTCGCGAAGAAGAAGCCACCCGAGAATCCGACCGCTCCGAGCAGCCGGTTCTGCGCCGAGAATCTCTCGGCAAAATCGAGAATCGCCGACATATAAACGCCGCTGATTCTGTTTCCGTAGGCGCGTATGACATGGTAGTCGCACGCGAGTTCGCAGTCCTCCCAGACGTATTTCTGGACGACTCCGGACATAGGATTTAACCAGTGTACCGACGACACGAAGAGCGTGAAGAGCTTCAGAAGCGTGTCGCAGCGCTTGATATGCGTGAGCTCATGCGCGAGTATGCACTTGAGCTGCGCGTCGTCGAGCGCTTTGCATCCTGGCTCAAGGTAGATCACCGGGCGCAGACTGCCGGTCGTGCAGGGCGAGCAGATAGTCCCCGAATCGAGCATCCGGAGTCTCACCCAGCGCTTCACGCCGATCTCGGCTCGGCACTCATCAAGAAGCCTCAGCATGCGGTTCGATCTGTAGTCGGACGATGAGATGAGCAGCAGCTTTTCAGCCTGCTGACAGTCGCTCAGCGTCAACGCGAACCTCGTCGCCGCGCCGGTCAGCCAGATTATGAACATGACCGTGGACAGAGTTTCGGCTTTCGACGCGACCTTCGCGACCGCGCGTCCGGCGCGTGCCCTGAAGCTCATCTTCCCGCGGTCAAGGCTCACAACCAGCGTGTTTTCAGACAGAGTGTCAGTTCCGCCGCGATCCCCGGCGATGTGTTCTTCGCTCATGGCGACGACCTCAGCCGCTTCCGGGATGACGTCGATGTCAAAGCGCAGCGGAACGACCGAGATCACCAGAATGAATATCCAGAGCGGGTACATAAAGCCCTCGCGCCCCGCGAAAAAACGACGGCGGAAAAGCACCGCCGCGCCGCCTATAAGCGCGAACATTATCGACAGAACAGTAAGGCTTACGATGAATCCGGACATTATGAGCCTCCGATGAGAAAGGAAACGCTGATCGGCGGCTCTCACGCGAAAAGAACCGTGAACCGGAGCTTTCCGCGTGAAAAGCCGATTGTTCAGCTTATCCTGAACTTGGTTGCGGGATTATTTGCTGTCTTCCTCGATCTCGCGGCGGAGCTCGTCAAGATCGTCCTCAGTGATGATCCCCTCGCTGCAAAGCGCCGAGATGAGACCCTTCTTGTTATTGTTGTAGACGGTCGAGAGGAAGTCGGTGGTGACTCTGCGCTGATAATCAGTGCGGTCGACCAGCGGGATGATGCAGTTGGTGCGTCTGCGCTTTTCGAGCGTGACATAGCCCTTGGTCTGAAGGCGGGTGATGAGGGTGAGGATGGTGGTCAGCGCGAGGTGACCGACCTGCTCGGGGAATCTCTCCTTGAGGAGGCTCGCGTGAATGTTCTCAACTCCCTCAGCGTGGAGGTTCCAGATGCACTGCATGATGAGGAGCTCGGAAGCGGGGAGCTTGCTGAAATCGGTGTTCTTGGATCTTGCCATGATGTTTTTCTCTCCTGATCTTTTCTTTTATAATTTTGCGGGAGCTGATTGCTGCCTGCTATTTTACAATTATATTATAGCATAAATATCTACACATGTCAAGACCTTTTCGCAAATTTGTCGTTCATTCTGCGCAAAAAAATGCCGGGGGAGAGAGCTTTTTTCAAAAAAACACGGATTTTGTCTATTCTGCCTATTGACAAAATCGAAAAGTTAGTGTAAACTAACATCAGATAAACAATTATCTTCGGAGGATTTAATGAAACTGCACGATATGAAGATCGGGGAGAGCGCAACGGTTGACGGCACTCTGCTCCGTCAGGACACCGCGAGGAGACTCGAGATGCTCGGACTCACCCGCGGTACGCGGATAAAGCTGCTTAACAAGAAGAGGAGCGGCGCGGTCATAGTCAAACTGCGCGGCACAAGATACGCTTTCGGGCGGGATATTGCCGAAAAGGTGGAGGTGGACTGACAGTGGAACAGAAAACAATATCGGTCGCTTTCATCGGAAACCCCAACTGCGGAAAGACGACGCTTTTCAACGCCTACACCGGCGCTAACCTCAAGGTCGCGAACTGGCCCGGAGTCACGGTCGAGAAAAAAGAGGGCGCGTACAAGTTCCAGGGGCAGGATTTCAAGCTCATCGACCTGCCGGGCATCTACTCACTGACCTCTTATACGATGGAGGAGCGGGTTTCGCGCCAGTGCATACTCTCGGACGAGGTCGACGTGATAGTCGATGTTGCCGACGCCTCGGCGCTCGAGCGCAATCTTTACCTCACGTTGCAGCTGATTGAGCTCGGCAAGCCGGTCGTAATGGCGCTCAATATGATGGACATAGTCGAGGAGCGCGGCATGGAGATCGACCTGCACCGCATGCAGGAGATGCTCGGCATACCGGTCATCCCGGTCTCGGCGAGGAAAAAGACCGGACTCGAGCAGCTTATCCACGCGGTCTCGCACCACAGAGACGCGTCGGCGAAGCACCGCATTGAGCACCATCACAAGGTCGGCGAGAACGCGTCGCTGCACGAGGAGTACGCGCTTGTTTACTCGGACGAGGTCGAAAAGACACTGGCGTCGCTCGAGACCGAGCTTTCGGGCAATTTCCCGAATCTCGCGAACCCGCGCTGGGCGGCGATAAAATATCTCGAGAACGATTCCGACGTCATAAAGGAGTTCCCGGTAAAAGATCCGCCCGTTCCCTGTGAGAGCCGGATGATCAACGAAAAGTACGACTTCATCGAGGAGGTCATCGCCGAGGTGCTTGTCAACCGCGAGGAGAAGAGCGCGAATACCGACAGGATCGACGCGGTGCTTACCCACAGAATCTGGGGAATCCCGGTTTTCCTCGGCATAATGGCGGTCGTCTTCATGCTGACCTTCACGGTCGGCGACTGGCTTAAGGGCTATCTTGAGA
>CAKSOR010000147.1 GCA_934477985.1 uncultured Eubacteriales bacterium | reverse complement strand
GGATTACCAGAAGCGTGATTATTGTTTTTTTCATTTGTAAGTACTCCTTACTTTGCGAAGCTCTCGAGCGGGAGGAGCTTGTCAGTCGTGCCGTCGGTCGTATCGATATAGAGCTTGACGCCGGGGAGCGCTTCCTCGACCATCTCGTAGTACATTCTGAGCTTGGTTATGTCGGGGTTCTTGGTGTACTCGTCGTACATCGCGGCAAAGCGCGCGACCTGTTTTACGGCTTCGTTGATACGGTTCTGCTTTAAGTACTCGGCGTTCTGGATGAGCTTGTCGGCTTCAGCCTGCGCGCTGGGGAGCTTTGAGTTCGAGTAAGCCTTCGCCTGGTTTATCGCGGTCTCAGCGCCCTGCTTTGCGGTCTCGACGGCTTTGAACGCCTCGATGACCGAGCTTGTCGGCGGCTCGGAATCCTGGATCTTGATGTCGGTGAGAGTCAGACCGATGTCATACTCGGCGAGCGCCTCGGTGGCAAGCTCCTTGACTCTTATCTGGATGTCGGTCTTGCCGTCGGTGAGCACCGAGTCGACCGAAGCCGAACCAACGACCGCGCGGATCTGGCTCTGGATGAGATTCTTCAGAATGACCTCGGGGTTTCTCGAGTTGTAGAGATATTTCACGGGGTCGGAGATCTTGTACTCGACAAAGAAATCGACGTTGACTATATTGTAGTCTCCGGTGATCATCTTGGATTCCTTCTCGATGACGTCGTAGCCATCGGAACTGCGATCGTCGCTGCGGTAACCGATCTCGATTTTCTGGTAGACGTTCACGTCAACCGCCTCTACCTTCTGAATTCCGAAAGGCAGCTTGAAGTGGATTCCGGCGCCGGTGACATCGGTTACCTTTCCGAATGTCGTGACGACCGCCTGCTGCTTTTCATCGACGGTATACCAGCAGGTTCCGGCAAGCGCAAGGACTGCGATCGCGATGACCACGGCGACCGTTATCTTTGTGATCTTTCCGACGTCGAGCTTGGGACGGTTCGGTTTCGGGGGCTTTTGGTAGAACGTATCTCCGTTCTGTGTATAGTTATTCATTTCCATCCTCCGTTCGGATTACAGTCTGAAAATTTTGTTTCGCGTTCAGATGACTGTGTAGGTATTATACTATACATTAATGAACGGCGTGTGAAGTATCTGTAGTTTATTTGCAAAATCGGTGTTTGTCTTGTGAAAAGGCGTTTGGTCTGCCCGCGCTTGCCTTTCGGAATGGGGGAACGCTCAAAGCATCCGCTTTGTGCGTTCCTGCCTCTGCGCCCACCTGCCACCCGCGCCTTCGGCGCGGGTGGCGCGCTGTCGGCAGCAGCCGGTCCGACGCGCAGCGTCGGACCGGCGTACTGCCGACAGCGTCCGTGCGGCGGCTACGCCGCCGCACGGACGCGCCCAGCCCCTCAGGGGCTGCCCGTGTCGCCGGCGTGAGCCGACGACACGGGCGGCAAGGCGCTTCGCGCCTTGCCGGGCGCGCTCGCCGCCGGCTGTGCCGGCGGCGAGCCTGGAGCGAAGCCGTAAAACGGCTTCGCGTGAAACGCGTATGCTCCTGACGGCGGGACGCCGGCAGGAGTCGGCGCGAAGCGCCGAGCCTCATCCAGCCACGCCAAACGCCCTCAAATAAACAAAATCCCGGCAGAATACCTCCGCCGGGATAAACTCACTTGTCCAGTATATTCATGAACTCCTCGCCCGTGATCGTCTCGCGTTCGTAAAGATACTGCGCGAGCTCGTCGAGCTTCGACCGATTCTCAGTCAGGATCTTCGCCGCCTTGGCGTGCTGCGCCTTGACAAGCTCAAACACCTTCTTGTCGATGTCAGCCTGGGTCTGCGGCGAACATGCAAGCGACGCGTCGCCGCCGAGATACTGATTCGTCACCGTCTCGAGCGCCACCATGTCGAAATCATTGCTCATGCCGTAACGCGTGATCATCGCGCGCGCCAGCTTCGTAGCCTGCTCAATGTCGTTCGAAGCACCCGTAGTCACAGTGTTGCAGGCGATCTCCTCAGCCGCTCGTCCGCCTGTCAGCGTTGCGATCTTGTTTTCGATCTCAACCTTCGACATAAGATAGTGATTTCCTTCCTCGACCTGCATCGTGTAGCCGAGCGCGCCAGAGGTTCTCGGAATAATCGTGATCTTCTGCACCGGAGCGGAATGCGTCTGCAAAGCCGCCACAAGCGCGTGTCCGATCTCGTGGTAAGCGACAATCTTCTTCTCCGCGTCGGTCAGGATCGCGTTCTTCTTCTGATAGCCCGCGATGACCACCTCGATGCTCTCCTCGATATCCTCCTCAGTCGCCTCGCCGCGACCGTCGCGGACAGCTCTCAGAGCCGCCTCGTTGATGATATTAGCGAGCTCCGCGCCCGAAGCGCCGGACGCCATCCGCGCGATCTTCTCGAAATCGATGTTCGGCGCGGTCTTGATCTTCTTCGCGTGCACACGCAGTATCGCCTCGCGTCCCTTCAGATCCGGAAGCTCGACCGGAACCCGCCTGTCAAATCTTCCCGGTCTCGTCAGCGCCGGGTCGAGCGACTCGGGACGGTTCGTCGCAGCCAGAATGATGACTCCCGTGTTGCCCTCAAAGCCGTCCATCTCGGTCAGCAGCTGGTTCAATGTCTGCTCGCGCTCGTCGTTGCCGCCGATCTGTCCGTCACGCTTCTTGCCTATCGCGTCGATCTCGTCGATGAAGACGATACACGGCGCTTTCTCCTTAGCCTGCTTGAAGAGGTCGCGCACCTTGGACGCGCCCATGCCGACAAACATCTCGACGAACTCCGAGCCCGACATCGAGAAGAACGGTACGTCCGCCTCGCCCGCGACCGCCTTCGCCAGCATAGTTTTACCGGTGCCGGGAGGGCCTACGAGCAGCACGCCCTTCGGCATCTTCGCGCCGATCGACTCGTACTTCTTCGGGTCGTGCAGATAGCTTACAATCTCCGCGAGATTCTCCTTGGCCTCGTCCTCGCCCGCCACGTCGTCAAACTTGATTCCTCCCGACGACTTCACGTAGACCTTCGCGTTGCTCTTGCCGATATTGAACATCATCGACGAGTCTCCGCCGGTCATCCGCTTCATCATCTGCTTTGACAGGAACTGCCCTAAAGCCGCGAAAATCACGATCGGCAGCACCCATGTCAGGAGGAAATTCGCCAGCGGCGACATCTGCTCGATTATTTCGCTCGAGAACTGTGCGTTCGACTTATAAAGGCGTTCCACAAGCGCCGGATCGTTCATGAGTCCGGTCTTGTAGATGTTCTTCTCTTCCTTGTCGGTGAAAAGAATCTGGTTGTCCTCGACCTTGACCTTGCCGATCTCGGAGTTCTCGGTCATCCGCATGAACGTGCCGTAGTCGACTTCCTGAATCTTCATCTGCTGCATAGTCGGCACAATCAGAAGGTTCAGAAGAAACATTATCCCCAGCACGATGACATAATAGAATATCAGCGGTTTCTGCGGCTTTTTTACTTCATTCATCAGTCATTTCCTCTTATTTCTCAAAGACTCTTCCGGTATTTCTCGGCTTTGTCTCGGGATACGCGCCATCGGTGTAGCCGACAATCAGGTGTCCTATGCCCTCAAAATCGCCATTGACTCCGAACTTTTCGAGTATCGCCTTTCCCTCCGGAGTCTCAAACTCCTCCTTCGCGCGGTGTATCCAGCAGCTGCCGAGCCCGCACTCGTGCGCCTCAAGCATCATATTGCCGAGCGCCAGACTGCCATCGTAGATGTAAGTCGGCGCGCTCTTGTCCGCCAGCACGACAAAAACCACCGGCGCGCCGTAGAACGGGTCTCCGTCGCGTCCCATGACCGCCGCGTTCATCCTCGAAAGCTCGTCGCGCAGCGCCTTATCGGTTATCTTCAGAATTATCACGCTCTGTCGGTTCATTCCGCTCGCCGCCCAGAGTCCCGCCTCGACGATCCGGTCGAGCAGAACATTCGGAACGGCGTCGGGCTTGTAGCTCCGCACACTCCGTCTTGTCTTCATCGACTCAAGTATATCGCTCATTGTCAAATACCTCCGTTTTCAAAGGCACCGATCGCACCCTTTATTTTATTTATTATACCACAAATCGACGGCGGAATTCAAGGCGATTCTTTGAATTTTCTGTCAAAAAGCTCCCACCATTCGTTTACGGTGAGAGCAATTTTGCCATTTTTTTCACAAGCGGTTCACTCGTCTCGATTCCCGCCGAAGTCTCCGCCGACATCCTTCCCGAGGTCGCAGGTATAGACGAACTCAATCACGTCGCCGTCCAACAGCCCGTAGCGCGAGCAGCCGTAGTTCGGAAACCAGCCGTTCACGCTGTACATCCAGCCCGAAAGCTCGCCGCAGTCGAACTCATAGAGATTTCCGATACCCTCGATGTAAGCAGAGTTGTAAATCGGCGTGTTCGAGAACTCCATGTGAATCTTATTCTCCTTGCAGAAGCGGCGCAGGACGTTGAAGACGCTCTCACCGCCGTAGAACTTCACCTCGGTCGGCGCGGCGATGACGCCGTCCTCCGGCACGAGCTCCTTCTTCTCAGGGTCGAGCTTATCCAGATTGTCGAGTATTGACGCGCAGGAGATCGAGAGCGTGCAGGTGAATTCCTCGTCGGAAATATCCTGTTCGGGGTCGACCGGCTGCGGTTTTCCCTCCGGCGCGGTGACATCGGTCACAGCTTCGTTCCCGACCGATCCGCAGGACACCAGCCCGAAAGCAAGCGCCAGCGCGAGCAGAAACGCGAAAAATCTTTTCATAAAATCTCACCTTTCAAAAAGCAGATCAACGCCTCGGAAAACATTCCGACGCAGGCGGCTCAGAGTCTGACAGGCTTATCTCAGACAAAATGCCTGGCACGCGCAACCGTTATCGCAAGCCCGCCGCGCGGCATTGCGGAACGCTGTTCGCGCCGCCGGACGGGCTGACCGTCTGTCAAGCCAATCCATCAATCCCGCAAGAGTCACATCAGCTCAGCCGCCGTGAGCAGCTTATAGAGCATCGACGCGACCTCGCGCCTCGTTATCGCCTCGCCAGGGCGGACGTTCAGCTCGCTCTCGTCGAGTATCCCCTGCGAGTAGCAGAACGCGAGCCCCTCTGACGCCCAGTCCGAGATCGTTTTGTAGTCGGAGAACTGCGAGAGCACATCGCGCTGAGACGCCTTGCTCATCGACGTGTCGAACCCGCAGAGCTTCGCCGCGCGCGCGACCATCACAGACGCCGCCTCGCGGGTTATTGTCCCGCCCGGCTCGAAAAGTCCGCCGCCGACACCGTTCACGATGCCCTTCGAGTAAGCCTTGCCGACAAAGCCACAGAACCAGTCCGCCTCTCCGACGTCGCTGAAAGCGTCCGTACCGGCTTTCTCAAGCCCGAGCGCGCGCACAACGATCGTACAGAACTCCGCGCGGGTCATCTGCCCGTCCGGCGCGAAAACTCCCTCGGAGCGTCCGTTTATTATCCCACGCGCCGAAAGCGCGTTTATCGCCCCGCGGTCGGGATCGTCAGCCGCGATGTCAAGGAATTCAACGCCAGTCCCCGCCGTCAGCCGCTTTATCTCGCCGTCCCGCCCAGGGAACTTTCCGGAATCGCCCGCCGTCTCACCCGCGTCGGACATCACATAAAACGCGTTCATCCCGGACTCCGCGCGCTTTGCCGCCGCCAGCGCACATAACGCCTGCTCGGACGCCATCAGGTTTGAGCTCCTCAGCTCAGCGGTGTGCAGAAACCCGCCGTCCGGAGTCTGAAAGGCTTTCAGAGCGTCGAGCGGAGTCTTTCCGTTCTTGACGAAATCCGCGTCGTCAAGCGGAATCCCGAGCCCGCATAGCGCGATGATCACCTGCGAAACGCTCTCGCAGGTCGATTTCCCCGACGACTCGAACCCACCGTCCGACCGCTGAACCGCCGACAGATACCCGACTCCCGCGTCAACCGCCGCCTTCACGTCCTCGCGCGAGACATATTTCGTGAGCGACTGCAAAGCCATCGCCGTCATGTCCGGGTCTGAGCTCTCGTCCGGAGAGACGCTCCAGCCGCCGTCGGCGTTCTGGCGCGACAGAATCAGATCGACATACATAGAACGTGTCGCCTTCAGCTTCGCGCCGGGATTCTCCGGCATCGGATAATCGCCCGAATCAAGCGCTAAAAGCGCGAAAACCGCGCCGTTTATTCCCTGCTTTACCGTCGCATCGTAGTCGCCGAGCGGAAGGGTCAGATCATAGCCGCGAAAATCCCGCGCGTCGACTCCAAGCGAGGTCAGCGCGAGAATGACCCGCGAGTACTCGGTGTATTTGCGCGTCGAGAGTATTCCCCTTTTTTCGGTCAGATAATCGCCGGCGCGCGAGATGTAGCCCTCGAAATACTTGTCCGGGACATCCGCGCCTGAGCGTGAGAGTCCGAGCACAGCCCATTCGCCGCCGATGCTTCCGACCGTCGGAGCTGTAACTTTTTTGTAAACAAACTTAGCGGCACGCGAGAGATGAGCGGAAGACTTCGCCGAAACAGAAGTCGCTTCCGCGTTAGACGCTCCAGCATTCTGAGCCGCGAAAACAGCGGACTGCGAAGAAATAATCGTTGCTGTAATCAATAACGCGACAGCAGATTTAGAAATAAACGTTTTCACAAAGACCTCCGAAAAAGCGAAAAATAGCCTTTTGTTTAAAAAGGTTTGGGGAGGGTGGGGT
>CAKSOR010000146.1 GCA_934477985.1 uncultured Eubacteriales bacterium | reverse complement strand
GCGATGCCCTGCGAGATCGTTTTCGAGGTGACCAGCACATCCGCGCCCGCGAATCTGCGGTCTGTCAGCAAAAAGCCGCTGTCAGCGCCCATAGAGTACGCCTCGCGGATTATCTCTGTCGCCTTGGGCGGACCCATCGTGATGACCGAAACCTCGCCGCCGCGCTCTTCTCTCAGCCTGAACGCCGTCTCGAGCGCGTAGAGGTCGTAGGGGTTCATCTTCGAGTCGGCACTGTCACGCCTGATAGTACCGGTCACAGGATCGACCTCGACCTTGTTCGAGTCGGGAACCTGCTTGATGCAAACACAAATTTTCATAAAATTTGTCCCTTTCCATAACTTTGCTCCCCGGACAATAGTCCGGGGAAAACTTTTTGTCCATTATACCATATTTTTCGCCGGTTGTCAACCATATTCCGCAAATTATTTTCATGTTTTCGTATGCGATGTGAAAATATTATGAATTTCACATTTTTTCTTTTCCTCTTGACCTCCGGGCGCGGATGTGATATAATAGATGTGATACCGATGAAAGGGGGCAAGGCATGAAACAGCGTTTTCTCTATATTATTGGAATAACTATCTCGATAGTCTGCGCCGCGGCGCTGATGTTCGCAGTCTTCGCGCACAAAACAGCTGACACCGTCGACATGTCGGCGATCGACGGAGTGCTTGACCTCTCTTCGGTCGACCTCACGAATACGATAGTTTCGATACGCGGCGGAACGGCTTTCTACGGCGAAAGACTCGCAAACGAGCTGGACGGTGCCGAGCCGGGCGAATTCGACGACAGTCTGCGCTACGGAACTCACCTGCTGACTCTTATCACAGCCCCGGGGCAGAATCTCATACTCTGCGGATACTCGATTGATTACTCGACAAGAGTGTCGGTTGACGGTAAAGTCGTCCTTGAGATCGGCAAAGTCGCGGAAACCGCCGGGGAATCAATCCCGCGGGTAAACTACATGTCGATCCCGATCCACACCGCGGACAGTAAGACGGAGATCGCCTTCGAGTACTCGAATTTCGTGCACCCTGACGGCGGATTCGTGCCGATACTGTACCTCTCAGAACCAAGGAACATCGAATACATGCGCCGCGGCGAGGATCTGCGCTCACTGGCGCTCGGGGGGGCGCTTCTGATGTTCGCGGTGTATTTCCTGCTCTTCTCGGCGTTTCAGCGCGAACCGCAGTACGCGGCGCTTGCGCTCTGCTGCCTGCTTTTAGGGCTTCGCGATCAGAACTTCTTTGTTGTACATCTGTTGCCGCCGGATTACGACTGGAACGTCTGCTACAGACTGCTCGTCATGATGATCTCGACACAATTCCCGGCGCTGCTGTTATTTTTGTCGAGTCTTTTTCCGAAAGCGCTCAACCGGCGCTGGACAATCATCTTCGCGGCGTTGACCGGCGTCGCCGCCGCGCTGCATTTCATCCTGCCGACGATGTACACGGCGAAGCTCACGACAGTCGTGTACATTCTCTGCATCCCATACGCCGCGGCGCTTGTGATCGCGATCGTGCGCGGGATGATCGGCAAAAAGCCGCTTCGGGAGGATCTCATAGCGCTCGCCGGATACATCGTGCTTTTTATCTCTCAGACATATGAGGCGGTGCTCGGACGGGCGGTTCAGTGGGTGACACGGAGCGGCGCTACACCGATATTCATGCTCGCGTTCGTAATGCTGATCGCGGCGTCGATCGGCATGCGGATCGAGAAACGCAGTCGTGAGCTTGAGGAGAGCCACCGTCAGGGCGCGGTTCTCGAGCAGCTGAATCTGCTGAACAACGAGTTTCTGCATCGCGTCGCGCACGAACTGCGGACTCCTCTGACGGTAATGAGCGGCTACGCGCAGCTGACCGAGCGCCAGATTGAGCGTTCGAAGACCGATGAGAAGACGTTTGAGCATCTGAAGACGATCTCATCCGAGGCGCAGCGGCTCTCGGAGCTCGTTTCAAAGCTGATCGACATGCAAAAAGGACAGACCGGGCTTCCCGAGATGGAGGAAGTCGACATATCCGGGCTGTTTGAGAGCGCGGCGGGAGTCTGCCGCCCGATGCTGCTCAAAAACTCGAATCTGCTCGAGCTCACCTGTCCCGATGGGCTTTCGGTCAGAGGAAACCGCGGTATGCTGATGCAGCTCCTGATAAATCTCGCCTCGAACGCCAACCGCCACACCTCGGGCGGGCGGATCGGCTTCACAGCCGAAAAGGATGGTGATCAGGTCGTCATAAGGGTCTCAGACACCGGAAGCGGTATTCCGCAAGGGAATGTCGGACGCGTCTTCGAAAATGGCTACAGCACCGATGGCGGAAGCGGCATCGGTTTGACGATCTGTCGCGACGCCGCAAGGGTTCACGGCGGTGATCTGGTACTTGAGTCAACCAGCGATAAGGGCAGTGTCTTTGCCTGCCACCTTCCGATTTGGAAAGATGTGTAAGCAAAGCGCCCGGCTCGTGCCGAGCCGGGCGAGGGCGCGCGCCACAGCGCGCGCCCTGACGGTGACAAGCGTTGCCTGTCACCGTCGCCGCCATCACACAATCTATCGAAAGGAATACCGATATGCCCGAAGCCTGCATCCTCCTCGTCGAGGACAACCCGCATATAATGGAAATAAACGCGCTCGCGCTCGAGGACGCCGGCTTCGAGATAATCCGCGCTGACACAGTCAAACGCTGCCGTGAGCTCCTCGGTTTCTACGACGTCGACCTCGCTGTCCTCGATATAATGCTCCCAGACGGCGACGGTCTCGAGCTCTGCCGCGAGATCAAATCGAAATACCGACTGCCGATCCTCTTTCTTTCGGCGCTCGGCGAAAATCCCGACATTGTCAATGGTCTCTCGACCGGCGGCGATGATTATCTCCCCAAGCCCTACGATCTCGATGTGCTCATCGCCCGCGTCAACGCCCTGCTCCGCTCAAGCCGCTATGTCGGACGCTTCATCAGCTTCGGCGGACTCTCGATGAACATCCTGACCGGATCGGCTTCAATCGACGGCCGCAGCTTACAGCTCACTCAGAAGGAGTTCGCGCTGCTCGCCTGCCTCGCCAAATGCCGCGCCGAGCTCGACGCGAACAATCTCTGCGAGAGGGTCTGGGATCAGCCCGGCTCAGACAGCATGAACGCTCTCAGACTCACTATCTCGCGACTCAAGCAGAAGCTCATGGGGAGCTCTGTGATGATCTCCTCAAAGCGCGGCGCGGGCTACCTGCTCGAAGAGGTCAGAACCCGCCATTCCTGAAAACAAGCCGCCAGATGAACTTCCGTATCATCTCAGCCGGGAAAACCAGCGCCGCGAAGGCGAGACTCCAAATAAGCTCCGGAATCGTCAGCGGAGCCGTCCGCAGCACCGCGCCGCCGAGATAGACAAACAGAATCTGCACCGTCCCGACAAGCGCCATTATCGAGATGAACGCCGGATTCTTAGCGATTCCCGCGAAGAGATTCAGCCGGTCGGTCCGGCAGTTGAAGCAGTTGAAGACCCCCGCGAAGATGAACAGCGCGAAAAACGCTGTCAGCAGATAGATGTCGTCCGGAGCGCTCCTGAACAGCGCCGTCACCGCCGGACGCTTCAGAAAATATATTGACAGAGCCACCGTGAATCCGCCGAGCACGATTATCTGATTCGCCATGTAGGCGTTCAGGATCGGCTCGTCGCGGCGCTTCGGCGGCTCTTCCATTATGCCTCTCATCGGCGCCTCACCCGCGAACGCGAGCCCGCCCAGAGTATCCATTATCATATTTATCCAGAGCATCTGCACGACCGTAACCGGCGCGTCTATCCCGAGAAACGGGCAGATCATCGAGACCCCGACCGCGCTCAGGTTCATTGTCAGCTGCAACGTGATGAACTTGCGTATCGACTTGAAAATATTACGCCCGTAGAGCACCGCCTTGACAATCGACTTCAGATCGTCGTCGAGGATGATTATGTCGCCAGCTTCCCTCGCGACCTGCGTTCCGCTGCCGAGCGCGAATCCGATGTCGGCGCGCTTCAATGCCGGCGCGTCGTTGATTCCGTCGCCGGTCATCCCGACGACCAGCTCGCGCTCCTGCGCCACCCGGACGAGCCGGCTCTTGTCGGTCGGAAGCGCCCTCGCGACCACCGCGAGCCTCGGCAGAATCTCGCTGAGCTTCAGATCGCTGTATCTCGCGAGCTCCGCGCCGGTCAGCACAATGTCCCGCCCGCCCGAGAGAATGCCGCATTCCTTCGCTATCGCCGCGCCGGTGTCCGGGCTGTCGCCCGTGATCATCACAACGCCGATTCCGGCTTTTCTGAGCTCCTTCACCGACGAAAGCGCCGCTTTTCTCAGCCTGTCGCGCATCAGAATCACGCAATGGAGCGTCAGAACCGGTATTTCCCCGCGTGAGAGCTCATTTATCCGATTTCCGTCTGCCTCGGCGAGCAGAATCAGCCGCATTCCCTCCGACGCGTATTTTTTCAGCTTTTCATTAAAGCCGTCGTGCCCGAGCTCGCGCTTTCTGCCGTCATTTCCGAGGGAATATTTCACGCGCGGGAGGAGTATTTCCGGCGCGCCCTTGACGAGTGTAATTGCTCCGCCGTGCTCAACAACCGCCGCAGAATACTTGCGCGCGCTGTCAAACGGCAGTTTCACGAGCGGTTCGCCGCGCTTATTGCTTCCCGAAAACTCCGCGAACGCGCGGTCGGTCGGGTTTCCGCCGACTACTCTGCCGTCGCTGATCATCGCCGTGCAATTGTTTTCAGCGTGAAGTCTTATCAGCTCGCCGAGCCGTCCGCCCGGGAGCTTCTTTTCTTCGCCCGACGGCGTGACAACCGAGACGACGCTGAGCTTCCCCTCGGTCAGCGTCCCGGTCTTGTCGGTGAAGAGGATGTTCATACTTCCAGCCGCCTCGATTCCGGTCGGCTTGCGGACGAGCACAGAGTCCTTCACCATTCGTTTGATATTCGCCGAGAGCACAACCGCGATCATCATCGGCAGCCCCTCTGGAACGGCGACAACAATCACCGTCAGCGCCAGTGTCAGCGCGTGCATCAGACTGCCGAGCAGAAACTGCCAGTCGGTCAGCCGCGTGACTATCCGCGCCACGTCGAAGCCGCAGTCGATGACAAAGGTATTGACGAGATACGCGAGCGCGACGAGTCCCGCCGCCGCGTAGCCGATATAGCTTATCACCGACGCCAGCCTCGTCAGCCGGATCTTCAGCGGCGACGGGCGCGTGTCGGTCTGAATCTCACGCGAGATTCCGCCGAGCGCCGTCTCGTCGCCGACCGCGGTGACGATGAACTCGCCCTCGCCGCTGAGAACCGTCGTTCCGGCGAGCAGCATCGTCTGGTCGGACGGAGTCGAGTCCCCTGCCCTGCCAGGCTTCTTTTCGACCTCGCGGTTCTCGCCGGTCATCGCGGATTGATCGACTCCCAGCCTGCCCGAGACTATCCGCCCGTCCGCCGGAATCCCCTCGCCCGCCGAGAGCAGCACGCGGTCTCCGACGACTATCTCGGACGCCGTGATCTCGCTGACCTTTCCGCCGCGCCGGACCAGACAGCGCCGCTCCGAGCTCTCGTCGTACAGCTTCCTGAACGCCGCCTCGCTGCCGTATTCGGATAATGTGGAAATAAAGGTCGCCATGAAGACCGCCGCCGCGATTCCGCCGGTCTCGAACCAGTCGGCGCGCTTGAAGAGAAACAGAATATTGACCGCCAGCGCGCAGAGGAGAATCCTTATCACCGGGTCGCCGAGATTTTCCAGAAACTGCCTGAATATGCTCTTGCGCTTTCGTTTTGTGAGTTTGTTTTCGCCGAATTTGCGCCGCGACTCGTCCACCTCGCGCGCGCTGAGCCCCGCTGTGTTATCCATGCTTTTACCTCCCGTGGTTTTGTCAGGAAAATATATGCTCATGACTTCAGGGAATATGCCGCGGTATTTGTCTTGCTTTTGACAATATATTCGGAAAGTGCAATAAGTTGTGTCTGTTCGTCTATTGAAAAACCGGTCGGAGTGTGATATAATATCAAATAGATCTGTTCGATAACCCTCCCGAGTTGTCAATGAAAATGCCGATTTCATCGCCATTTTCATACGCTGAAGTCGGGTTATCGAACAGATCTATTACAAAATCCGCGAACTGAAAGGAAACTGCAATGGAACAGGTAAACGTAACCATCTGGAACGAATACATTCACGAGCGCTCGGGTCGCATCGCCGAGGTCTATCCGAATGGAATCCACGGCGCTATCGCCGGGATGCTCGGGCGCGACAAGCGATATAACATCCGCACCGCGACGCTCGACATGCCCGAGCACGGACTGACCGACGAGGTGCTGAACTCAACCGACGTGCTGATCTGGTGGGGTCACTGCGCGCACGCGAAGGTGTCGGACGAGGTCGCGCTGAAGGTCAAGAACCGCGTGCTCGACGGAATGGGGCTGATAGTCCTCCACTCGGGACATCTGTCGAAGCCGTTCGTCATGCTGATGGGCACGGTCTGCCGCTCGAAGTGGCGCGAGAACGACGAAAAGGAGCGCATCTGGGTAATCGAGCCATCTCACCCGATCGCGAAGGGGCTTCCGGAGTACATCGAGCTCGAGAAGGAGGAGACCTACGGCGAGCGTTTCGAGATACCCAAGCCGGACGATCTGGTCTTCATAAGCTGGTTCTCGGGAGGCGAGGTGTTCAGAAGCGGCTGCTGCTACAACCGCGGACTCGGAAAGGTCTTCTATTTCCGTCCCGGACACGAGGAGTAC
>CAKSOR010000145.1 GCA_934477985.1 uncultured Eubacteriales bacterium | reverse complement strand
TGGTCTGAGTGACAAGACTTGAACTTGCGGCCTCTACCACCCCAAGGTAGCGCGCTACCAACTGCGCCACACCCAGACATATTACCGTTGATGAGGTGCGCTCTCATCAACGAGTAATATTATATCACATCTGAGCGTATTTGTCAAGGGGGTTTGCAAAATTTCTCAAAAAAAATTTCGAAAATTTTCCGCTCAGTTCAGATAACCGCCGACCGGGCTCGTCGAGTACTGTTTCTTTATCTCGATTATGTACGAATCATCGTCGAGCTTTCTCTCTTCTACAATCCGATACTTCGTGCCGGTCGCGTCAAGCGAACGCTTATACTGAGCAACCTCCTCTTCGACCTGCCGCGCTGCCAGTCTGTGGTCGATGTCCTCCTTCAGCATAAAATGCAGTGTCTGGCATATACACGCCGCCTGTACTCGTTTCATGTTATCTCTCCTTCCATTTCGGTATCAATATTATACCACAAATTTCCAGAAAAATCAAAGGCATTTTTTTACAAAAAATCCCATACGCGTATTTGTGCAGAACGCGCATGTAAATTTTAAGGCAACACCGCATAATCCGGCGTGCCGACACCGAGCGCTTGTCCGCGCCTTCCATGAAGCCGATAATTTTTGCTTCCGGACCTTTCATATGTCACGCTCTCAATTATCAGTTGTAAATTTTAAGTTAACTCTTCACACAGCTATTGAAATTATTCAAAAAACCCTTTATAATAATGTCAATAAAGCGTCTTCGTGGCGCTGAAACAGAAAGTGAGCGGCACTTATGACAAAAAAATTCAAAGTCGCTGTCCTTGGCGCGACAGCACTCGGCTGCGGAATCGCGTATGAGGGCGGAGAGAATGTAGTCCTTATCGATGCGGGAGCGGATCTTGCCGCCGACTACACGCGGACACTGCGTCCCATGCGACCGGTCAGCCCGGGAAATATCGTCGCGAATGAGCTTATCCGCCGGGGACTCGTCGGACGCGGAGTCTCCACTCCGGCGCTTGACGCGATAATGTGCGGACTTCTCAGGGATTCCGGCGCGGGTATGCTTCTCTGCTGCCGTCCTGCCGCGATTGAACGCGAGGATCACGGATACAGAGTCGGATATTTCGGTACAAACGGATTCGGAAGCGTTCTCTGCGACAGAGTCGTCGACACCCGCGCACTGTCCGGCGAGAGAAGATACAACCTCATCTGTGCGCGCACAGAGGGCGATCAGGAGCTTTTCTGCGAGGGATTCGAGGCTTTTCCGGGCGGATTTGACGCGGAGGGGTTTCTGTCGGTAAAGCTCCCGCAATATGTTGAGTCGCCGCTGACAGAGGTTCTTTCACGCTTTGAAAACAGATCGGCGATTCTCCCGTCGGGCTGGAAAATCGCCGCCGCGGCGCATGAGACAGATGTCCGCGGGAAACCCGGCATCTCTGAATCCCGTGACGGAATCCTGCGTATCCAGTCCGCCGCGTATGATAACGCCGACGCCGCTTTTGAGGAGGGAAGAAAATGCTTTACTGCCGTATCCTGAACGGAAAAACCGAAAAGACCGAATGCAGTCCGGAGTTTGAACTCTCCTGCGAGCTTCTCGTCGCGGGACTCGGAACAGCCGGAGCTATGGCTGCGATTTCAGGCGCTGAAAGCGGACTCGATACTGTCGGAGTCGAGGTCTTCGGCTCGATGGGCGGAATCGGAACCGTCGGCGGTATCTGGGACTATTCGTGGGGAAATCCGGGTGGTCGCTTCGAGGAACTGGATCTTCGCGCGCAGAAGCTCTGCGACTCAGCCTTCATGCACACCGGCACGGAAGACTCCGAGATAGGCAGCCGCTTTATTCACGGCGCGGCAAAGGCGTACGTCCTCGAGGACACCGCGAGAAAGGCGGGATGCCGTCTGCTTTTAAACACCTCGGTCACCGGAGTCTTCGTCGAGGACGGAAGGATAGTCGGCGTGGAGTGCTTTGACACGTCAGGACGCTTCAATATCGCGGCAAAGGTCGTGATCGACTCGACCGGAGATCAGATTGTCGTCCGGAGCGCCGGATTTCCGACCCGGACAGAGAGCGACGCCGCGCGGATGTTTTTCACGCGGACACGCGCCGTGATCGCCGGAAGGCTCGTCCGGAACTCACCCGTGTGCTGCGGTCAGAGAACCTCCGCTCTGCGAGATGATTTCAGGCTCTCGGAAATACTCGTTAACGTCGGCTCAAAGCCGCCCTTTCTGTGCGAAAGCTACAGCGCGAACGGGCGCATGGTCGAAGTGGCTGAGATGCCCTGCTTTCGCGACGCTGAGCGTATTTTCGGAACCGAGACGCTTGAGCTGATCCCGTATCTTCGCGGGGAATTCACCGGTGAACCGCTCTTTTTTGCGTTTGCCCCGATAGACCACGTCGGCGGAGACATCGTTTCGGCGTCGTACGGTCAGAAGTTATGGTGGCTCGGATGCAAGATGCGCGGATTCGGTCTGAACGTCCCGGTGACGGCGGGGATGATGATCCCGGAGGGCAGTCGGAATCTCATCGTCGCGGATCGGGGAATCTCGCTTGGCGACGAGCTTATCGGGTGCGTCCGCATGAAAAAGGACATGGAGCGCCTCGGCGAGGCGGCAGCCGCGATAGCTTATTTCGCGGTAAGAGACAAACTCCCGGTATATGAGGTTGAAAGTCATGCCGCAGCCGCGCGGCTTCATGAGAACAGCTTTGGAGGAGATTCAGAGCCTGTCATTTCGGCGATTCAGGGATTCATGGAGTGGACTCCGGTCAAGCCTCCGACGACAAATGAAGAGCTCGGAGAGCTTCTCGCCTCCGGAAATTACGGCGCGGCGGTCGTCTTCGCGCTCAGCGGAGAGTTTTCGCCGGATTCTGAAGTTGAGTCGATGCTCGGCGTTGAAAAGACTCGCTTCGGCGCGGCGGCTCTGCTCGGAATACTCGGTATCTTCGGCAGAAAGCCGCCATGCGAAGTCACCGCGATTCTCCGTGAAGCCGCCGCAAAGCCGCTCACGGACCGGACGCTCTCGGCGGACAAGCTCCCGCAGACAGCCGCAATATGGATTCTCGGTGAGCTTTGCGACAGGGATTCGCTCGGGCTTCTCAGAACGCTTGAGACAAAGTACGCGAATTATCCGGACGAGTCGGTCGAAAAGACTGTTTCGCGCCTCTGCCTTGCCGCGGAAGAGAGCATCATGGGCGAGACTCAAAAAACGCTCAGAGCGTGAGTCTGAGGTCGATGAACAAAAAAGCGCGTGCCCGTCCGATAACCCAGCCTTGTGAAGGGTTACAGAACGGTCACGCGTTTTTTGAATGACGGCGACTCTGACCGATTTACGCGGGACAGAATTACTCAGTTCATCTCTTCGATATAATATACATACTCAAGCGTGCCGACCGCCTTTATGATCTCGCTGTGAGTCTTGTATTTCTTAAGCTCCTGGCTCGCTATAGTCACCGAGACCGAGTAAACGCTCAGCCCGGAATTCAAGTACGCCGGATTCGCCTCGATATCGTCTATTCTCAGTCCGAGCTTCCTGAGCGTCGTCACGAAATCCTGCAAGTAGGACTTGTTCGTCAGCTCAAGGTGCACCTCGAAGTGGTTCGAGCGGTTCTTCAGGTATGTCTCGAACGTCGGGAACATCGACAGGCAGATGAGAAGCGTCAGGAATCCGATAAGTCCCGCGCTGTAAAATCCCGCGCCGACCGCGATTCCGAGCACTCCGACCGCCCAGAGTCCGACAGACGTCGTCAGTCCCTTGATCTGATTCTTCGAGCTGAAAAGTATCGAGTTCGAGCTGATTATCGCCGTGCCGATCACCGTTGCCGCGGACAGCACCAGAAATCCGCTTCCGTAGCTCTCGGCGAAATATACATCGACCATCGTCGCCATCGACGACGCCATCGACACCAGTATGAATGTCCTCAGTCCGGCGGCGTGCCGCTTTGTCGCGCGCTCACAGCCGATTATCGCCGCGAAGACCACTGAGATCAGCAGCCGCAGCAGCACGGATTCCATCGTTATCTCAGCGCTCCATTCGCCGAGAAGCTTTGCTATCGGGTCAGTCATTGTTTTTCCTCCTTATCTTCCTCTGAGCAGCTTGCGGCGACCGTATCCCATCGCTTCGAGCTGCTCCTCAGCCGCCTCGGTGAACGCCTGTTCAGCCGCGTCAGGCTGATTGTGCGCCGGAAGCTCCTTCTGAATCTTGTTTATCCGCTCTATCAGTATATCGACCTCAGACTTCGGCTCTCCGGTCTCCTCGACCGGCGCAAGATCCTCGATCTTTGTCGAATACGACTTCGAAAGCGACAGCGACAGCTTCGCACAGACCGGTCCGATCATCTCGTAGAGCACGCTCGACGCCAAAATTATTGTGTTCAGCGAGTCGCCCTCGCTTCCGCCGAGAGTTCTCGCTCCGAGCGCCGCGAGACCTATAGCGACTCCTGCCTGAGGGATCAGCGCGAGTCCGAGATAGTTGCGCACTGTCTTCGGCTTCTTCGCGATTGCGCAGCCGGCGAACGCTCCGATGTATTTGCCGATTATTCTGACCGCGAAATAGACGACGCCGATCACCCAGAGGGGCACGCTGCCGACACTCCCTGCGCCGGTCAGCGCGTCAAGCCGGAATCCGAGTCCGGACTTCACAAAGAAGAGAAGCAGTATCGGCGGGTTGAAATAGTTAAGCTGCAAGAAGAGCTTGTTGTCGTCCGTGAGATTTATGTAGACCGTTCCGATGACCATACAGCCGAGCAGCGGCGAGACGTCCATCAGCGCGCAGATTCCGCAGAAGGTGAAAAGCAGTCCGACAAGGATTATCAGGCGGTTGTCGGTCGAGCGCTTCTGCGGGATCAGCAGCTTCAGAAGCACGCCGAATCCGCCGCCGACAATTATCGCCACGAGATTCTTTATTATCGGAATTATAACCACCGACGGCTCGAAAGCCCCGCCGCCGATAGACGACATCGCGAGCGAAATCGCGATGCTGTACGCGATGAGTCCGATGACATCGTCAAACGCGACGACTTGCAGAAGTGTGTCGACGAACTCGCCTTTCGCGCCGGTCTGGCGTATCGTCATCATCGTCGACGCGGGCGCTGTTGCTGACGCCAGCGCGCCGAGGACAATCGAGAACGCGAAATCGAGTCTGAGCACGAAGAAGCAGACCAGAAAGACGAGTACCGACGCGACAAGCGCCTCGAAAACGGTTATTATAATCATCCCGACGCCGCTCTTTTTAAGCGTGTCGAGCCTGAAGAACTCTCCTACGCCGAAGGCTATGAACGCCAGCGCGATGTCGGAGATGAAGTCCATTCCCTGCACGATATTTGTCGGCACGAGGTTCAGGCAGAACGGTCCGAGCAGGATGCCGGCGATTATGTACGCCGTGACGTTCGGGAGTCTTGCGAGCTTTGTAAGCCTTGTCATCGCGAATCCGCCGAAAAGCATCAGCGCGACTGAAATTATTACCGATGCCGCCGGAGACATATTGTCAAAGGCGGCGCGGATTGAATCTATCATGTTAGTCCTCCTGGGGTGAAATGCGGATCGCTAAACAAATCCGGCTGACATTCCGTGCCGCCGGATAAAAATCAATGTAAAATCTCGGTAAAGTCCTTGTAAATCCGCTATATATATGATATACTATTTTCAGCATAAAGTCAAATTATATTTTTTGAACATATCATAAATTTTTATAATAGGAGACAATATCATGCTTGATCAGAAGGTCTACACACTCCTCGCGGTCGCCGAACAGAAGAGCTTTACTAAAGCCGCCGAGGTTCTCTCGCTGACTCAGCCCGCGGTCAGCCACCACATCTCACAGCTCGAGGACGAGCTCGGAGTGAAGATATTCCTGCGCGGCAAAGGTGATCTCCGCGTCACGCCGGAAGGTGAAATTGTCGTCCGCTGCGCAAAGCGTATGTCGGCGATGAACGACCGTCTGCGCTCCGACCTCGCCGACAACGAACGCCATCTTTCGAGGCTCAGGATAGGCATAACGCACACCGCTGAGTCGAACCTCATAACCGAGGTTATCGCCCGCTACAGCCGCGAGGACAACGGCACAGCCATTACACTTATTACTGAGACCATAAACAATCTCTATACGATGCTTGAAAATTATGAGCTCGACCTCGCGATTGTCGAGGGAAAACCGGCGCGCGGCGACCTCTATTCACTGATGCTCGACACCGACTATCTCGTCTGCGTCATGTCGAACGACAATCCGCTCGCGCACTCGCAGCTTGTCACGCTTGGCGAGCTGAAAAAGCAGAAGATGATTCTCCGCCTGCCTACCTCGGCAACGCGCATACTCTTTGAGTCGCGGCTCGAGAGTATCGGCGAGACGCTGAATGACTTCGACGTCATGCTCGAGGTCGACTCGATCGCGGCGATAAAGGACCTTGTCAGAAAGGATCTCGGCATTTCGATACTCGCGCGTTCAGCGTGTATGGATGAGCTCAGAAAAGGCAAGCTGACAGCGCTTCCGATTGAGAATCTCTCGATGATCCGCGAGACGAACATCGTCTACCACCGCGATTTCGGTCACGACGAGGTGCTGCGCTCTCTCGTGCGAATCTACAACCAGACCGCTGAGGGGAAATAAAAAAGCGGGGAGAAAACTCCCCACTTTTTCGTCCGGGCACGCGTTTTCTTCTCAGCCGGGTCAGTCGCATCTCAGCTGAAGAACACGCCCTTGATGAAGATCTCCAGTCCGATTCCTATAAGTATGATTCCGCCGAGGATACCCGCCTTACCAGCGAGCTTCGTGCCGAACAGCTTGCCGAGATGC
>CAKSOR010000144.1 GCA_934477985.1 uncultured Eubacteriales bacterium | reverse complement strand
GTGCAGGATAAGCTGAATAATTGGAGTTTTTACGCGAAAAAGGCTTGCATTTATGTTTAAATCAGCTTTTCTTTTATAACAATAATTATATCATCCCGGGAAGGATTTGTCAATTCAAAAAAATGCAAACGGTTTTCAATTTTCAGCAAAAAAGCAGCGCCGCGATGCGGCGCTGCGGGTCAGGCGGGGAGGGTTTTCGCGAGGGACCCGACTTCAGGGAGGGTGTCCGCGGCGGAATTTATCGCACTCTTTGACTCTGCCTGCGTGCGCACATTTGTGACGATCAGGTCGTCCTTTTCGAGGATTATCCGCAGCACGAACGCCGTCAGTTCATTGTCGTTGTTGAACGCGATCGACATGAAATCGTCGTCCATCAGCCGCGGTCCGGCGATTATCTTACGATATTCAGCCCAATCGCGCTCACGCGCCGGGGGTCATTATAATAGACTTGTTCGATAAACCTCCCGACTTGTAAATCAGATTGCCGACTTGCGTCGCCAATCTGATACGCTGAAGTCGGGTTATCGAACAGGTCTGATGTCTTCCATTGGCAGTACTTCCTGTCATGTCTATTATACCATCATTGGTCGGCGGTTGTTAAGGGGCGGGGTGTAAATTTTTTCGGCTTTTTGCGCAACTGCGCCCGACGAAAATGACGGCTTATGGTATGATTG
Source organism: uncultured Eubacteriales bacterium (assembly GCA_934477985.1). Lineage (GTDB taxonomy): Bacteria > Bacillota > Clostridia > Oscillospirales > CAG-272 > Flemingiibacterium. The sequence continues at coordinate 6,121 of CAKSOR010000144.1, read as the reverse complement.
TTCCGGATCAGAACGGTGGTAACATACATAGCGCTGAAGCCGATGTATGGCGCGCCGCGCTCAGACTTTCCGAATAACCTTAAATTTTCAGCAAATTTCTCTTGACCTCGCCTCCTTGTTGTGGTATAATTAATATATCACGACAAGGAGGTCGCTTTATGTCCGAATACGATCCGCGCGACCGAGAGATGCGCGAGAGACTTGAACTGCTCACCGACTGCTTTTCCCAGTTCAGAGGCAGATACGGCGTCGCCCTGCACTTCAAGGATTTCTCGGGCTATCTGCTCTCACATCCGCTCCTTGGCGGGCTCACCGGAAGCTATCTCTTCCATGAAGACACCTTCTGCGCCTATGTCAAGGAAATTCAGGAAGTCAAGGAAAAGTGCGTCATAACCAGCAACGATATGCTGATGTCAAAGCTCATGGCGAACCATAACGCCCGCGATTCAAAGCCCTTCCGTCCCGGGTTCGACGAGGGCTTCTACGGCGTCTGCTGGTGCGGACTGCGTGAATATGTCTACCCGATCTGCCACAGCGGAGTGATTGTCGGCGCGCTGCTCGCCGGTCCGTTCAGAGCCGGGGCGCGGGAGATCGGACACGCTTTCGATCGTCTGTGCGCCCGCTGGGACTTCGACCGCGATAAACTGAATAAATATTACGACGAGACGGCGTGTGAGGCGCATGGGTTCGAGATGACCGTCGCGATGATGGCTAAGTATCTGTCGATGCTCGCCGAATACTATATCGACCGCTCGCTTGTGACCAGCTTCAAGGAGGCGTGCCGCGGCGACACCAGACGTCGCAAGCTTATGAGCCTTGCGATCGAGTACATCTCGATGAATCTCTCGTCGAAGATAAGCGTAGCCGATATGGCGGTCTACTGCATGTGCTCGAAATCTACGCTCAATCACCTCTTCAGCGGCGCTATGGGGCGGACGATTCCGGAGTTTGTGTCGTTCCAGAGAGTCAGCCGGGCGAAATATCTGCTGACGAATACCGAGCAGTCGATCGAGCAGATCGCGCTGCAATGCGGATTTTCGTCGAGCACGTATTTCTCGGTGGTTTTCCGGAAGCTGACCGACTTCACCCCGAGCGAGTTCAGGGAGAAGATGAACGGCAGGATGAGGGACGACATCAAAGCGCTGCTGTGATATGGAAGCGGCGAACAATTCGAAAAACACGCTGCGCAGACAAAGCACCCATGTATCATGCCGGATTTAAGAATCTTTTTCACGGTAGGTGAGCGGCTATGCCGCGAACGGGTAAATAAATTGGAGAAAGTTGCAAAGCAACTTTCTCCAATTTGTGAATCCCCCAAGATAAGCCGCAAACAAGCAATTACCATGGAACAAATCTTGACTATGCCCGCGGGGGCACCCCACCGGCTCGCCGGGCGGCAGGTGAGGGCACAGCCCGAACGGGTGAACAAGTTAAAAGGAGTTGCGGGGCAACTCCTTTTAACTTGTGAATCCCCCAAGATAAGCCGTGAGCAAGCAATTACCGCGGAACAAACCTTGACTTTGCCTCCGGCGGCTCGCCGGTTGCTGTTTTTTGATGATTTTTTGCTGAATTTTTTATTGATTTATTGCTTTGAACGTGGTACAATATGGTTAGATTACACAGTGCGCACGTGGAAAATCGAAAAAATCTTATGCTGAGGAGAAATTCAAAATGAAGGCAAAATTCACCGCTCTCATCGCCGCTGTTCTCGCCGCGGCTCTGGCTGTATGCCCCGTCTCGGCTGCCGCTGGTAAGAAGAACTACGGTTCGGTCGCCAAGGTCGCCGACTCCGCCCTGAAAATCGACGGCAAGAAGGACGCTCTTTACGACAAAGGACTCAATATCAAGACCGAGGTCAACGACGGCGGTATAAGCGCTGACGCGTGGCTGCTCTGGTCGGACGGCTACCTCTATGTCTACGCCGATGTCGCTGACGCTAAACGCGATACCATTACCGCTGACGCAAAGAAGACCTCTCCGTGGACGGCTGACAGCTTTGAGATCTTCGTCGACGACGACAACGACGGCAAGAACTACGCTATGCAGTACCGCGTCGACTCCGAGGGCTACGGCACATGGAAGGATCGCAACGCCAATAAGAACTACTACACACCCGATGTCCTCGGAAACGATTTCAAATTCGCGGCTGTCGACGGCGACAAGGGATACTCGGTTGAGATGCGCGTGCCGATGAACGCTTCCAAGGGCGCTGAGGTCGGAATCAACTTCCAGGTCAACGGCGTTCAGGCTACAAGCTACCTGGTCAAGGATGGCTGGAATACCGCTGAGTACGGCTACATAACCCTCGGCGATCTCGTCAAGGCTGACGCGAAGTCCGACAAGCCGAACACCGCCGCTCAGACCGCTGACCCCGCCGCGCTTCTCGCGCTCGCTTCGCTCGCTTCCGCCGGTGTTATCGCCTTCAGGAAGAAGAGATAAGAATCTTAAAACTTTTTCATTGCCCGCCATGACGGAATTATGCTCCGTCATGGCTTTTTTATACGCAAGAAATCCCGGACCGGATGCCCAGGTTCGGGATGTTTTTTAGAACAAGCTGAAAAATTGGAGTTTTCGCGCGAAAACAACCTTAAGCGTTTCCTTAAACTGCCGCGAAGCCTCTCTCGAGATCCTCGATGATGTCGTCGATATGCTCCGTGCCGATCGAAAGTCTTATCGTCGACTGCGTGATGCCCTGGTCGGCTAATTCCTCGGGCGTCAGCTGCGAGTGGGTCGTCGTCGCCGGGTGGATGACCAGCGACTTCACGTCGGCTACATTCGCGAGCAGTGAGAAGATCTTCAGGTTGTCGATAAACCTGAACGCTTCCTCGCGCCCGCCTTTTATCTCGAATGTGAAGATGCTCGCGCCGCCGTTCGGGAAGTACTTCTCGTAGAGCGCGTGGTCGGGATGGTCGGGCAGCGACGGGTGATTCACCTTCGCGACCTTCGGGTGCTTCGACAGGTACTCGACGACCTTCTTTGTGTTCTCGGCATGGCGCTCAAGTCTCAGCGACAGGGTCTCAGTGCCCTGGAGCAGCAGGAACGCCGCGAACGGAGAGATCGCCGCGCCCTCGTCGCGAAGCAGGATCGCCCTGATATAGGTCACGAACGCCGCCGGTCCGACCGCGTCGGCAAACGAGATTCCGTGATAGCTCGGGTTCGGTTCGGCTATCGGCGCGTACTTTCCGCTCGCCTTCCAGTCGAACTTGCCCGAGTCGACAATCACTCCGCCGAGTGTCGTTCCGTGTCCGCCGATGAACTTCGTCGCCGAGTGAACGACTATGTCAGCGCCATGCTCGATCGGGCGGATGAGATACGGAGTGCCGAAAGTGTTGTCGACGACGACCGGAAGTCCGTGCTTGTGTGCGAGCGCCGCGATAGCGTCGATGTCCGGAATGTCGCTGTTCGGGTTGCCGAGGGTCTCGAGATAGATCGCCTTGGTGTTCGGCTGAATCGCCTTCTCGACCTCGGCGAGGTCATGGACGTTCACGAAGGTCGTGCTGACTCCGAACTGCGCGAGGGTGTGCGCGAGGAGGTTGTACGTGCCGCCGTAGACCGTCTTCTGCGAGACGATGTGGTCGCCGTTCTGCGCCAGCGCCTGAATTGTGTAGGTTATGGCAGCTGCTCCCGACGCTACAGCGAGCGCCGCGACTCCGCCCTCGAGCGCCGCGATGCGCTTCTCGAAGACGTCCTGAGTCGAGTTCGTGAGCCGTCCGTAGATATTGCCCGCGTCCGAGAGGTTGAAGCGCGCCTCGGCGTGAGCGGCGTTATGGAAAACGTACGACGTCGTCGCGTAGATCGGAACGGCGCGGGAATCGGTGGCGGGGTCGGGGGTTTCCTGTCCGACGTGCAGTTGAAGTGTTTCGAATCTCATTTTCTTTGTTCCTCTTTCTTTCTCTATGTCTACCAACTTAGTAGGTTGGTATTATTATAGCACACACGCGCGCGTTTGTCAAGAGGTTTTTGAAAATTTTTCCTTGTTTTTTTTCGTGAACCGCGGAAATGAGTCATCAGGACATTTCTGACCGTGGTGACCTGCCGGTCTCGCGCTTATAGAACCGCGAGAAATACGATGTGTCCGAAAAGCCGAGCGATTCCGCGACCTCGGCGACCGTCATCATTCCGCTTCTCAGCCGCTCCTCCGCCTGTCCGATCTTCAGCGAGTTTATGTATTTGAGCGGCGGCATGCCGAAGTATTCGCTGAACAGCCGCCGGAAGCAGGACTCCGACAGGTGGCAGAGTCCGGGAAGTCCCGCCGCGTCGAGCTCAGAGATGTCCGTGCCGCGGATGTACTTTATCGCCGGGTAGATCGGCGCGAACCGCCGCGTCATCAGGTCGGAGCGCTGCAACTCAAGCGAGATCGTACAGAGCAGCTCGTACAGGAGCCCCTTGATCATCGGACGCAGAAGCGTCGCCTTGCGCCGCTGTGACGCGATCTTGGCGAACAGGTCGAGATACCTCGCGCTGTTCTCCGGCGTGATGGTCAGACGGTCGTCGGACAGCCGGAACTCCTCACCGGTCTTCTCGTCAAAAAGCCGGAAATTAATCAGATAATCGGCGATATTCTCGGATTTGTGGGATTCAGGAAGCCTGAACCGACAGGTGTAGACCGAGCCTATCGGCGAGTAGACTATCTGACCGCGGCTCGCGAAGTCATAGGCGCTTCCGTCAGGGTCTATATACTCGAAATCACAGTCCGACAGGAGCATTATCCCGTTGTCAGGACGCCCGCCCGACGGTATCGCGAACTTTTCGCCGTCGGCCCAATGCTGTTCAATGATGATTATATTGTGAATATCGAATGAGATGTTAACAAGCTCCTTGAATTGTATCGTTTTCACATTCTTCTCCTCCTGCGTGCCTACTAATTTATTTTATTATATCACATCTGAGACGGTTTTTCAAGAGGTATGAATGTTAATTTTTTGACCATCTGAACGTAAAGTCCTGTTTTCCGCCCGGAATGTGCATTGAAAATATTTTGAATATGTGGTATGATTATATGTAACCTACTTGATGAAAGTGAAATTTTTTTCAAAAGGAGTAAAGCAATGAAAAAACAACGTTTATTATCGTTCATCCTGGCGGCGCTCATTACCGCTACTGCCTGTGGTTCCGCGGGTCAGACCGGCAAGGAGACCGATCCGAGCGGAACTACCTCCCAGGAAGAGACCACTGTCGGCGAGACCGGCAGGGCGCAGGCAAAGGACGCACTCCCCGACAAGAAGTATAACGGCGCGGAGTTCACCATCCTCTATCGCGACGAATGGTCGTATGAATTTTTCGCCGAGGAGGAGAACGGAGATATAATCAATGACGCCGTTCTCAGAAGAAACCGCGCGGTTGAGGACAGATTTGACGTCAAGCTCAACCTGTACGGAGTTCACGGCACATACGACGCCGCCGAGTTCCGCGACGCGGTCAACAACTCGGTGCTCGCCGGAGACTCCGAGTACGATCTCGTCGCCGGTTACCAGGCGAATATGATCACCCCCGCGATGGAAGGCTACTTCATAAACATCTATGATATGCCCTACATCGACACCGAAAAGCCGTGGTGGTCGGAGAGATGTAACTCGTCCCTCACCGTAAACGGAAAGCTCTTCATGACGACCGGAGATATCGCCCTGACTCTCTGGGACAATATGTATGTCTTCTATTTCAATAAGAAGCTTGCCGAGCAGTACAATATCCCGGACGTCTATCAGACCGTAAAGGACGGTAAATGGACGGTCGACAAGCTCTATGAGCTCTCGACGCAGGTCAGCCAGGATCTCAACGGCGACACGAAGTTCGACGAGAATGACCTCTACGGTTTCCTGACGACCAAGCAGAACCACATGCGCGCCTGGATCGTCGCGTGTGAGACTCCGATCACAAAACAGAACGCAGACGGCATGATGGAAGCCTGCTTCGTCTCCGAGCGCACCCAGGATCTTCTCGACAGACTCCTGAAGCTGTATTACAGCGACAGCACCTATATGGGCAACGACGTACTCGCTGAGCCGAACAACAAGCAGGAGCCGATAATCTTCACCTCCGACCGCGCGCTCTTCATGTCCGGCTACCTCGGCAACGCGTCGATACTCAGAAACATGGACACCGATTTTGGTATCATTCCCTA
>CAKSOR010000143.1 GCA_934477985.1 uncultured Eubacteriales bacterium | reverse complement strand
GTGACGTATGACGGAAAATCCGCAAGCAGATGCGTGCTTAAGGCGTCAGCCGTGAATTGTGCGGTATTGCCTTAAAACTTTAGCACAAAAAAACCTCCCTTAGCATTTTTTGCGCAAAGGGAAGTTTCCAGATAATTTTGCGCTGAAAAGTTCATGAACCCAAACCTTTTCAGCGCAAAACCGATTTATTGACTTATCCTGAATACTATCTCATATACCTCGAATGGATATACTCAGAGCTTACCTTCATGCTCTCAAGCGGGTCGCCGGGGCAGTAATCCTGCTCGACGACATAGTGCTTGACGCCGATCCTTCCGGCAAGCTCGATTATCGGGTCGAAGTTGATGTTGCCCTGCCCGATCTCGGTGATGAAGGGCTTGTCGAGCTCATGGATTCCCATGTCCTTGAGGTGCAGTATGTCGATTCGCCCGTCGAGCTTCTGCATCCACTCGAGGATGTTTCCTCCGCCGTGCTGAATCCAGTAGGTGTCGAGCGTGAAGGAGGTCGTGACCGGGTCGAGCCCGTCGACGAGCACGTCCATCATCCGCCTGCCCTCGAGCTTTCCGAACTCGACCGAGTGGTGGTGATAGGTAAACCTGAACCCGTACCTGTGAATCTTCGCGGCGAACTCGTTCGCGAGCCCGATGAACTCTTCGAGCGCTGAAAGACTCTCGCGGTATTTCGCACCCATTCCGCCGACGCCGATGAACTTCGTGCCGAGCATATCGTGAATCTCCATCGCGCGGTCGGGATCGGCGATGAAATCCTCAAAGCTGCCGTGCGTTCCGCAGACGCCGAAGCCAACCTCCCGGCAGATCCTTGCAAAACCGGGATAGTCCTTGGTGTCGGCGGTCTGACCCTCGGAGTAACCAAGCTCGAGGAGCTTTTCGAGGGTCTCGCGGGTGGATTTTTCGTCGGTCATGCGGCTTCTGACCGAATAGAGCTGTAATCCGAGTTTTTCTATCATTACTTTATGACGATGAGCGACTCGTCCCACTTAGCGGGAGCTTCGTAGCCCATGAGGTTTACCATCGTAGCGGCTACATCGGAGAGACCGAATCTGCCATCGTCAGGCTTCATTTCGTACTTATCAGCCGAGAAGTTGTCGTAGATGAAGCACGGAACGGGGTTGAGGGTGTGGCTGGTCTTAGCCTTGAAGTGACCTTCCTTGTCCTTCTTGGGCTCGTGAGTCTTCTTGTCGATCTCGTACATCTCGTCGGCGTTGCCGTGGTCAGCGGTGATGAGAGCCGCGCCATGGAGCTCGTCGACGACCTTGAGGATGCGCGCGAGCTGGAGGTCAAGCGCCTCGATGCCGCACTGGGTTGCCGGGAAGCTGCCGGTGTGACCGACCATATCGCCGTTCGGGAAGTTGACGCGGAGGTACTTGAACTTTCCGCTTCTCATAGCCTCGATGAGCGCGTCGGTGATCTCGGCGCACTTCATCCACGGTCTCTGCTCAAACGGAACTACGTCGGACGGAATCTCAACGTAGGTCTCGAGCTCCTCGTTGAACTTGCCCGACTTGTTGCCGTTCCAGAAGTAGGTCACGTGACCGAACTTCTGAGTCTCGGAGATCGCGTACTGCGTAACTCCCGTGTTCGCGAGATACTCGCCCATCGTCTCGGTGATTTCCGGCGGGTTGACGAGGTACTTGTGCGGGATGTGCTGGTCGCCGTCGTACTCGAGCATTCCGGCGTAGACGACCTTCGGATAGCGGACACGGTCGAACTTATCGAGGTTTGCGTCGTCGAAGGCGCGGGAGATCTCGATAGCGCGGTCGCCGCGGAAGTTGTAGAATATGACCGAGTCGCCGTCCTCTATAGTGCCGACCGGCTTGCCGTTCTCGGCGATTACGAAGGGCGGGAGATCCTGGTCGATGACGTGGAGCTCGTTGCGATAGGTGACGACAGCGTCGTGAGCCGAAGCGAACTGTCTGCCCTCGCCGAGTACGTGAGTCTTCCAGCCGAGCTCGACCATCTTCCAGTTAGCCTCGTAGCGGTCCATCGTGATCTGCATGCGTCCGCCGCCCGAAGCGATCTTCACATCGAAATCAGCCGAGCGCAGACCGTTCAGGAACTCCTCGAACGGGTCGATATAATCGAGCGCGGAGGTCTCGCCGACGTCGCGTCCGTCGATGAGGATGTGGATTCTGACCTTCTTTACGCCCTCTTTCTTGGCCTCAACAAGCATAGCCTTGAGGTGGTCGATGTGCGAGTGAACGTTTCCGTCCGAGAAGAGTCCGAGGAAGTGCAGCGTCGATCCGTTGTTCTTTACGTTGGCGATGAGCTCCTTCCAGGTGTCGGAAGCGAACATCTTGCCCGACTCGATCGACTGCGAGACGAGCTTTGCGCCCTGCGCGAAGACCTGACCGGCGCCCAGCGCGTTGTGTCCGACCTCGGAGTTGCCCATGTCGTCGTCAGACGGAAGTCCGACAGCCGTTCCGTGTGCCTTCAGCTTTACGTGCGGATACTTCGCCATCAGCATGTCCAGCGTGGGCTTGTTAGCCGCCGCCACAGCGTTAGCCGCGTTATCCGGCGCGATTCCCACGCCATCCATAACAATAGTCAGCACCGGTCCTTCGATGCCGTTGAAATTCTTGAGCTTATTGAGCTTTTTATCCATTTGCTATTCCTCCTGTTTCTGTCACAACTAATCGTTTGCTGTCGGGGAAGAGGCGCCTTTCGAGAAAGGCGTCTCTCCCCCGACACCCTCTCTCCGCTAAAGCTTTAAACAACTATCTCCCTTGCTTGCTTTGCTGAAATCGCTCGACCGCGTTTCGCGCGCCGTGCGCTACCCACAAACACCATCCCGCAAACTACACAAACCCTATCGGGTTTGCTCCGTGCGCTCTGATTTTGCGGATTGCTTGCTTTTTGGCTTGCGGGCAGTCTTTGTCTGCTTGCTGAGGGTCAGTATTTGCGAATCGTTTGCCTCAGAAAGTTAGTTTATACTTCGAAAAGTCATTTGCTTCGCGGTTTGCTTTGGCAAACTCCGTCGGACAGATTTTAATTTTTCCTGCTCCTTATATTATACATCACTTCGGGGAAATAATCAAGTACCCGGCGTGAAAATTTTCATCCCGGTAAAAATTCGTCTATTTCGGCGATTATAACCCTATCATCAAGTGTCGCTCTTATGCGTTTCGGCAATGAATCGACGATCAGCACCTCATATTTCACCATTCCCCCGCCGTCGGTGAAGGTGCAGAGACTGCCCTCCGGCGTCTCCTCCGCCGAATAAAAGCTCTCTTTATCAATGTCGAACATCCCGGCAATCTCATGCGCGCCGTCAAGCCCCGACTCCATCGGTATTTTCGTGCCGTCCTTCCCGATGAAGTCGTTCTCTCCGAAGCCGAAGGTCACTCCGTCGAGCGGTCCGTCCTTAATTGTCAGCGTGAGATCATTTCCGGTCTCGGTCGGGATCGACGCGATCTCTGCGCGGAAGGTCCCGCCGTCAGCCGAGAACGAGGCGCTGACCCTGAATGCTCCGTCCTGATAGGCGAGCGGGTCGGTCGGTTCGGCGGCGCAGGAGACAAGCAGCAGCGGTATCAGAAGCAATAGTTTTTTCATATACATATACCAGCCTTTCAGGTACATGTATATGAGCCGGAAAATTTTTCAGACCACCGCCGACGGATTGCAGAGCTTCATTATCCTCTTCATCTCGTCGTTCACGCTTATGACGATCAGCCGCTTCTTGCCGTTGTCGCAGGGCACAAAGACGCACCAGACCTCGCCGCCCGCCGAGAAGTCCTTTACCTCCGATACATCGCGGGAATTCGCGAGCCCGGGCTGGAATTCCGAGACGCGGGTCGCCTTTGTGAGATCGGCTGTGCACTTCACGCGCCTCGACTTTCCGCCGTAAATGACCGCGACCGTGAGCTCGCCCGCCTCGATCGAGTACTCATACTCGGGCTTTGTGAAGCGCCAGGTGAGGGCGATCAGCGCGTACATTATGAACGGCAGGAGCAGAAGGAGCTGCCACTGTCTTAAAACAATGTAGAAAAAGACGATATAAGCGAGGGTTATGACCGTATAGATCGTCATCAGCATGACGCGGAGCGTGCGGGTTTTCGCCGAGTCGTCGGGCTTTATTGCGAATTCGCAGAAATTTCTGTAGTCGTTCAATTTCCGAAGATTCCTTTCAAAAATACTTGTTTACAATGATTATATCACATTTCGGCGGCAAAATCAATAACAAAGTATAAAAACTTAAAAATATCATTGAAATTTATACTTGAAAAATTCCGGGAAATGTTGTACAATATATGCGGAATACTTTTTGAAAGGAATCACAACAAATGAAAGCTGTAATCACCGTTACCGGAAAAGACACGGTCGGCATCATCGCCAAAGTCTCCGCGGAGTGCGCGAAGCACGGCGCGAACATCGTCGACATCTCCCAGAGCGTCCTTCGCGACTACTTCGCTATGATCATGCTCGTCGACATCGACCACCTGAACAATACCTTCACCGATTTCGTCGACAAGATGAATTCCCTTGGCAAGGAGTCCGGGCTCATGATCCAGACTATGCACGAGGAGATCTTCCAGGCAATGCACACGATATGACATTAAGTGAGGAACACAATGCTTAACACAGCGGATATACTTGAAACTATAGCGATGATACGCGAGGAGAACCTCGACATACGTACCATCACGATGGGCATTTCCCTGCTCGACTGCGCGACAGACGACCCGAAGCGCCTCTGCGACAGGATCTACGACAAGATCACAAAGAAAGCCGAGAAGTTAGTCGTCACCGGCGAGAACATCGAGAAGGAATACGGAATACCGATAATCAACAAGCGCGTCTCGGTCACGCCGATCTCGCTTGTCGGCGGCGAGCTCTCGCCGGAGGATTACCTGAACGTCGCAAGAGCGCTTGACCGCGCGGCTGACACGCTCGGCATCAACTTCATCGGCGGATTCGGCGCGCTTGTCCACAAGGGCATGACGAGAAAGGACGAAAATCTCCTCTCGATCATCCCCGAAGCGCTCGCCGAGACGAATCTCGTCTGCTCGTCGGTCAACGTCGCCACGACAAAAGCCGGAATCAACATGGACGCGGTCGCAAAGATGGGCTCGATAATCAAGCGCGCGGCGTATCTCACGCGCGACAATGAGTCGATCGGCTGCGCGAAATTCGTCGTATTCGCGAACGTCCCCGAGGATAACCCCTTCATGGCGGGCGCTTTCCACGGAGTCGGCGAGGGCGAGGCGGTCGTCAGCGTCGGAGTCTCCGGACCGGGCGTAGTCGCAAGCGCTATAAAGCGTGCGGGCGACTGCGACTTCTCTCAGCTCGCCGACATAGTCAAGAAGACGGCGTTCAAGATAACGCGCGTCGGACAGATGGTCGCCTACGAAGCCTCAAAGCGTCTCGGTGTGCCGTTCGGCATCGTCGACCTCTCGCTCGCTCCGACACCGGCTATAGGCGACTCGGTCGCGCACATTCTCGAGGAGATGGGACTCGAGCAGTGCGGAGCTCACGGAACCACCGCGGCGCTCGCGCTTCTCAACGACGCGGTCAAAAAGGGCGGCGTAATGGCGTCCTCGCACGTCGGCGGACTCTCCGGCGCGTTCATTCCGGTCTCAGAGGACGCTGGCATGATCGACGCGGTCGCGTCCGGAAGCCTCTCGATCGAGAAGCTCGAGGCGATGACGGCGGTCTGCTCGGTCGGACTCGACATGATCGTCATCCCGGGCGACACTCCCGAGGCGGTGATCTGCGGAATAATCGCCGACGAGATCTCGATAGGCGTCGCGAACACAAAGACGACGGCGGTGCGCGTGATCCCGGCATACGGCAAGAAGGTCGGCGAGACGGTCAACTTCGGCGGGCTCTTAGGTTACGCGCCGGTTATAAAGCTGAATGAAAAATCCCCCGAGAGGTTCATCGCGCGCGGCGGAAGAATTCCCGCGCCGATACACTCGCTCAAGAATTAATTTGTCAGGCGGGCAGACGGCTTGACAGTCGTCTGTCCGCGTCCTTTACAAGAAAGGAAGTTGATAACATGCAGGAAATGACTATGGAGCAGGTGCTTTCGGACGTTCTGAAGCTCGAAGCCGAAGCCAAGGACATCGTGAGGCAGCAGACTGACCGCCGCGACGCGCTTCCCGCCGAGCTCTCGAAAAAGCTCGCCGAAATGCGCGAGGGCTACAACAAAGAAGCCGATCACCGCATCGGCGAGATCCGCGCGACCGAGCTTGAACGGCTTGAATCCGAGCTCGCCGAGGTACGCGCCGACCACAAGCGGCAGATGGAGCGGCTCTCGGACGTCGCGAAGCGCGAATCCGAAAATTTCGCGGACGAGATTTTCAACCGCGTCATAAGTGTGACGCCATGAGCGGACGCGACGCACTGGCGGCAAAGTGCCGCTCGATGAAGGGCAGACTCATCACGAAGGAGCAGTATTTCGCGCTCGCCGCGAAGTCCGGCATACCCGATGCGGTCGAGTACCTGAAATCCACCGCCGCGTACTCCGGGCTTTTAGCCGATGTCGAGCCGACCCGCGTCCACCGCGCGCGGCTTGAACAGCTTCTGGAGCGCAATCTGCTCGACGCCTTCGTGAAGCTCTACACCTTCACATCGGGAAACGAACGGAAGTTCTTCGGACTCCTCATCGAGGAATTCACGATAAACTGCCTGCTCGACGCGATCCGCGCGACCGAGTACGACGACTCGATGGACTTCTACCACATCCCGAATTTCATAAACGATCACTCGAAGATCGACTTTTCACGCATCTTCCGCACCGACTCGAAAGAGGAGATTCTCGACGCGCTCAAAGGCACGGAGTACTACGAC
>CAKSOR010000142.1 GCA_934477985.1 uncultured Eubacteriales bacterium | reverse complement strand
AAAAGGAGCGCCTTTTCAGAACGCAGTTCTTCCAAATCTTCTGTCAGCTCGGCAATGCGGACAGCCAGCGCCTTGTGGCGCTTCACATGATATATTGGCAATTCCTTTTTCTCGGCAACCAGAGCCTTGCGCTCCTTGCTCTTTTCCTTGATCTGCTGCACCAGACCGGTGTAACGCTCCAGCTCCGGCTTCCATACGGCGAGAGATTTTTGAATATGAGATTTACCGCTGCGAATGTGGGAGAGCTGGTAGCAGAAGATCAGCACCCGGCTGCGCAGCTTTTCCAGTCCCTCCGCTATGGCAGGGACGGTACGGGCGACCAGTGCGGCCAGCTTTTTGATTTCAGCTTTCAATTCACGTAGCAGCGCATTGTCGGCTTTGATTTGTCGGTTCAATTCACAGCGGTCAGAAATGATTCCCTTGCGCTCCAACGCCTGCGCTGTCACACCCTCATGGATGGTGGGAATCTCATCCAGTCCCCGCGCGGCGTTGCTTCGATGGTCAATGCGTTCCTCGCGCCCAGCGCGTTCCAGACAACGGTTGGACACGTCCGCCCACGCCGCCCGCCATGCCGCAAGCTGTTTTTCGCTGTTCCAGCGCTCGGAGATAGGATTCTGTCTGCCGTAGCAGGTGCTTTTGGGATGCTTGTCGGCCCGGACAAGCCCCTGCGCCTCAGCAGCAGACGGCGTCATATACGCCTTCTTTTTGCCGACCTTGTAGGGATATTGTTTCTCCCAACCCTCGTTCTGTGCCATCCGGAACTCAGCGGCAGTAAAACCGCGTTCCTCACCGTTTTTCATGCAGAGGTATTCCTTCTCGGTCTTGTACTGCCACTTACCCCGTTCATCCAGCGGGCGCACCGTCAGCAGAATGTGGGCATGTGGATTGTGACCATCGGTGTCGTGGATGGCAGCATCGGCGCACATCCCGTCTGATACGAACTGCTCTTGGATAAATTCTTGCAGCAGCTCGATTTGCTCCTCGCGGTTCAGCTCTATGGGCAGCGCAACCACAAACTCCCGCGCCAATCGGCTGTCTTTGGCTGTTTCCACTTCCTCCACGGCGTTCCAGAGCTTTTCACGATCTTGCCATTCCTGCGGGGCATATTCCGGCAGAAACACCTCCTGCCAGACCAGCCCCTGCTTTTTCGTATAGTCGTGCTGTATTCCGTCGTAATCGTTGTAGAGACGGGAACAGCTTAGATAAGCGGAGGCGGCCACGGCGGAGCGTCCTGCGCCCCGGCTGACCACTTTTGCTTCCAGATGGTAAATTGCCATCGCTCGTTCACCTCGTTTCTTTTTTCTGTTTCTCTTTCGTAAAGGAGAAAATGGACGAACAGAACGCCCGTCCATCTCTGCGGCAAGGCTGCCGGTGGCAGGTTTGCGCAGGCGGTTGGAGAAATAGCGGCAGTTGAAGCAGCGCTATTTTTTCAATCGCGCAGACGATGACAGCAGCACTCGCAGGTGCTGTGGCATTGTCTGGAGGCTTCCGCAGAAGCCGCAATCCCCCTCGGAGAGCGCACGATGCCGCAGGCATACCACCGCCGCAAAAGGGCTCCCACAAAGTCGTTGACTTTGTGGGAAAAGGAGGCACAACGGAATGGATGAGACCTGCCGCTTGCGGCGGGGCGAAGGATATGGAGTTTGTGCCGACGCGGTGGTGAGTAAGTGCGCCCTTCGGGGAGAAAAAAGAGGAAGGCCCCCGGTTTCCCGGAGACCCCCCAGCGGAATTCAATCGTGCTGCGGCAGCTTCTGCATCAGGTAATCCTCCAGCGCTGACAGCTCCATCGTCCGCACTTCCGGCAGCACCTTTTCCAGAATCGCGCCCTCCTGAATGAGTCTGCGCGTTCTCGCTTTGCGCTCCTTGGCCCGATCCCGTGCCTGTGCTTCTTCCAATCGGTGCTGCGCCTGCAACAACTTCTTTTCCGTATCTGTCATGTGAAAAATCCCCCTTATCTTCGTTTCTGCCTCGTCGGAGCAAGCTCCACATTCCTCACTCCGCCGCAAGCGGCAGAGTTCATCCGTTCCGCTGCTCCTCCTCTCCCCACAAAGGCATCGCCTTTGCGGGGACCCCAGTAAATTTCATAGCCCAGCGCATCGGCAAGCTGGACAGCCTCGACGTAGCGCAGGGATTCCCGCTGGAGCTTGTTTGAAAGATTGGAAACGCTGTCAGACCAACCGTGTTCGTCCCGCAGCAGATCGACCATCTCCTGCATGGTCATGCCCTGACGAACGATGTACGACTTAATCTCATTTCTCAGATTGGATTTCATCAACTTTTTACCTCCATATTTTCGTGATATTGGTTTTTGAGTAAGTGAACTCTGTGCGCTTTGCGGTGAAAAATCTGCCGCATGGCAAATCCACTCAGATTTCCGGTCATGATGCTCCGTTCATAACAGCACCCTACCAGCTTCATCGTTCTGTGTGAGAGCATACGGAACGGGAAGAAACACTGCAATTCGGTGCAGCGGCTTCACGCTTTGGTAAATCACCGGATGGTGCAGTGCGTTCGGCTTGCGGTGAAAAACTTCACGGATTTCACAAGCATTGATTTCAGAACTGCAAAATTGAGCCGCTGGTGTACGGCTCGGTACGGCAAGCCCGCCTTCTGTACGCTTCTGTACGCCGGTTTTGCGTACCAGCCGCCGATTCAGCGGCAGATTTTACACGCTGCCGTGAAACACTCCACGGTGCGCACAAGCAAAAGTGTTTTTTGAGAATGGAATCAAAAACAGCCGTACAGAGTGTACGGCGTGTACGGCAATTTTGAAGTCCGGTTCTCGTTTTCAATACGGCAGCGGATTGACTACCTCAATGCCCATAAAGCCACGCACCCGCTTGCCGCCGACATGGACGTTGTTGGTGGCCTCCACATTGTAAAGCCGCTCGTTTTGTGCAAGCTCAGAGCTGACCCGGTTGGCGGACATGGGCTTCTGCGCATTGTCGTCGCACCAGCGGGTATAGGCTTCATAGATTGCCTTGGAGCTGGCTTCGCTGTCTGCCCGAAAGCGGATATAGCCCTCGGATTGCAGAAACTCGATCACATTGTTGCTGCTGCGCTTGACCGTCTCCATGTTCTCTCTTGCCTTGCCGGAAATGCTGAACTGATAGTTGTTCCCGATCAGCCGGTGCAGCCCCTCCAGACACCAGAGGAAGATGCCCTCCTTTTCCCGCAGCAGCTTGTCCACCAGAAACGGATCGTCTGCTCTGCCTGCGGGCCGGTCTTTGGTGGTCAGCACGATCTGGCGGCGAAAGAAACCGTCGGACTTATCGTGTAAGGCGGTCAGCGCACCGTTTCCGAAGCAGAGGAAGCGCACATAGAGCTGGCTTTGGTAACTCTGGATGCCCTTGCGCTCCATATCCATCTTGCACTCGGAGGTCACGATGGATTTGATATAGTTGGTCTTGGGCAGGGCGCTCATATCCATATCATCGTCCACCATCAGGAGCTTGTTTTCCAAATCCGCGCGGCTGAACCGGTTGCTCTCCACCTTCTGGATGCTGGTGGTATTCATGCTGTCGCCCAGCAGCGAGCGCATGACAAGTCCGATACGGCTTTTGCCCTCGCCGCCCTTGCCGATGAGCATGAGCATTTTCTGCCCCTTGGTAGTCGGCAGCAGGCAGTAACCAAGGAACTCCTGCAAGGTGGGAATGTCCTCTGGTTGCAACAGCTCGGACAGGAATTGCAGCCAGCGTTTCGGTGCAGGTGCATCAGGATTGTAAGCGACGCTCAATCGATTGTTGCAGTAGCTCTTGTCAGCGGTGAAGCTGCCGTCCATAAAATACGTTCCGTTGCCAACATGGATGCGGTCCGTCTCAATGGGCAGCGGCGGTGAATACGCTTGCAGCTTGATGCTGGCAAGCAGGTTCGCAACCGTCTTGGAGAGGTTAGCGGTCAGCACGCCGGAGATTTCCTCCAGAATGAGATTGCCGATTTGTCCCTCGTCCTCAATCAGCCCGTCTACCGTGAACAGCCGCCCACGCACACATTTCATAGGGTACTTGTCCAAAAACTGCTGGCAGAACAGCACTTCATTGATGTGTCTGCCGTCGTACCACTCAGGCCACGCCTGCGGTGTCGTTGTCATTTTCGTCCTCCTTATGAATTTCCTCTAATCTTTTTCTCAGCCTGTCCAGTTTGCCGTCCTCCATCTGATGCTGAAGGACTTCGGTGCGTTCATGGGAATCCCCGGCGCACAGAATGTCCAGATAATATTCCGTTTCATCGAGCTTGTGACAGGCTTCCACGAACCGTGCGGGAACAGGCTCGTCAGGAGATTGCGGCGCATACCGCACCTTCCAGTTCCGCAGCACACGGGCGTAATCGGACAGAACAGAAAAGCACAGCCGCTCGTTTTCCATGAGCCGCTGTGCTTCTGTTCGGATGCGCTTTGCGTGTAGCGCCGCTGCGCTGGGCGGCTTATCCGGGCTGAGATGAAAATCTGCCATCAGTTTCCGTGCCGCATCGTAGGGCGAAAGCTGAAACAGCCTGCCCACAAAGTCGATCACATCCCCGTGCTCCCTGCAGGCAAAGCAATAATAGTGATCGTCCGCCACATACAGGCTGGGGTGCCGGTCGTTGTGAAAGGGGCAGAGGGCTTTGCCGTATCGGTTCACATCGATCCCGTACAGCTCTGCCGCTTCTCGCAGATTGACGTTTTCTTTTATGATTTCAAAAATACGCATAATACCTCCATTTCTGCGCAAAAACGGCGGCCTGCCCACTATGGAGCAAGCCGCCGTCTGTGTTTTTCCTTATGCTGTTTTCGTTTCTTTCTCGTTCTTAGCTTCTCGCAAGGCTTTCTTCCGTGCGCCCTGCCGCTTGATCTGTGCTGCATACCGACAATCGTCACTGCAATATTTCACATCTGACCTTGTTGTGATGAACTCCTTGCCGCAGTTTTCGCAGGTACACACCCGGCTGCGGCTTTCTGCCGCCTCCTGTCGGTAGAATTTTGCCCGGCAGTTGGGGCCGCAGAACAGGGTGTTCGTCCGCTTGGATGCAAATTCCTGCCCGCAGCACTTGCAGGTCAGCGTGAACGGCTGACCGACGGCGTGTTCTCCAGCCTTGATTTTCTGATACCGCTCTCGGCTTTTGATGCGGTGCCGCTTGAGCTGTTCCTGCCGCTTGATTTCTTCCTCGGTCAGCTCCGGTGCGGGAAGCTCAAACTGCCCGATAAAGCGAAGGTGGATCTCCACCTCCTGCACCCGATCGCCGTCAATGCGCTCCGGGGCGTGGACGATGATTTTCTCAATAAACTCGTTGATCATGGGCGTGGTCAGCTCAGAAAAATCGGTGTATTTCCTTGCCAGCTCCAGAAACTGCTCCACGCGGGCGGTGTCCTCTGCGAAAGCGGACAGCCTTTCTTCCGCTTCTGTGACAGAAACATGCAGCGCTTTTTGCTCGGCTTCATAATCTGCCAGCAGACTGTCAAAGCGTTCATCGGTGATGCGCCCGACAGCAAAGGATTCATAGAGCTTTTTGATGATGGTGTCCAGCTCGGCAATGCGCTTTTTGTCCTTATTCAGCTTTCGCCTGGCGTCCTTGGCCGCTTCTGCCTGCCGGAACTGAGAGACAGAGCGCACCTTTTCCACGAACGCCGCCTGATTGGAAATTGCGAAGGTGCTGACCGTGCGGATGGTGTCCAGAATCAGGGTGCGCAGGGCTTTGGTCGTGATATAATGACCGCAGCAGGCAGCGGTACGCTTCTGGTGGGCAAGGGTATAGGAGGAACAATCGAAGAAATCGGACGGATATGGGTTGTTCTCCGTGCCGCCTCTGGAACGGTGATTATACATCTTCTCGCCGCAATCGGCGCAGTACAAAAGGCCGGTCAGCGGATTCGCCTCACCCAGCGTGTCATGCCGCCGTGGCGTTTTCCGCAGCTTCTGCGCCAGCTCCCATGTTTCCCTGTCCACGATGGCCTCGTGGGTGTCCTCAAAAATCAGCCAATCCTCCTTGGGATTCATCACGGCGTTTTTATCTTTATAGGACTGCTTGTGGGAGCGGAAATTCACCGTATGCCCCATATACTCCGGCTTGGAGAGGATCTGTCCCACGACATAGCCGCTCCAGTTATAGGGATTGGAAAATTCCTCTTTGCTTTTCCAGATACCCTTGCCCTGCTTGCCGAAGTACACAGCAGGTGTTTCCACCTTATCCTCAAAAAGAATACGGGCAATATCGTAGGGGCCCTTGCCCTCGATGGTCAATCGGAAAATGCGCCGCACCACGGCGGCGGCTTCCTCGTCGATCAGCCAATGGTATTTGTTCTCCGGGTCTTTCTTGTAACCGTAAATGGCACAGTTGGTGGTGGGCTTGCCGGATTCTCCCTTGACACGGATGGCGGTTTTCTGCTTACGGCTCAGGTCGCGCAGATACCATTCGTTCATGATGTTGAGGAAGGGGGCAAATTCATTGCTGTTCTGATCGTCGCTGTCCACGCTGTTGGCGATGGCAACGAAGTGAACGCCGTGCTGCCGGAAGAATACCTCCGTGTAAAATCCGGTTTGCAGATAGTCACGCCCCGCCCGGCTCATATCCTTGACGATCACATGGGCAACCTTACCTGCCTCAATATCTGCGATGAGCTGCTTCCATGCCGGGCGCTCGAAATTGCCGCCGCTCCAGCCGTCGTCCGTATAGTGTCGGCAGTTGATGTAACCTCTCTGCTGGGCATAGCTTTCGAGGTATTTTTTCTGATTCACGATGGAGTTACTATCCCCGGCATTGTCATCGTCACGGGACAGCCGCTCATAGAGAGCGGTAATTTTGCTTTCAGTCTGTTTCACGCTCATGATGCGCTCCTTTCAGACTGT
>CAKSOR010000141.1 GCA_934477985.1 uncultured Eubacteriales bacterium | reverse complement strand
GCAGCACCCGGGATATAACTTAAAACCGTCTTAAAGAATTTCTTCATCGTTGTCAATTACGCTTCCATGTCGATGTAAGCCTCGCGCTCAGCACCGACCGAGACGTAGCGGATCTTGCAGCCGACCGCCTTCTCGCAGTAGTGAATGTAGTCAAGCGCCTCCTTCGGAAGATCAGCGACCTTGCGGCAGCCGGAGACATCGCACTTCCAGCCCGGAAGGAACTCGAACACCGGCTTTGCCTCGTTGAGCGCCTCGCCGACCGGGAAGTCGGTCGTCAGCTTGCCGTTTATGTCGTAAGCGACGCAGACCGGAATCTTGTCCATGTAGGAGAGGATGTCGAGCTTGGTGAACGCGATCTCGTCCGCGCCCTGAACTCTGACGCCGTACTTCGAAGCGACGACGTCGAACGCGCCGACTCTTCTCGGTCTTCCGGTAGCCGCGCCGAACTCACCGCCCGCGGTTCTCAGAGCGTCAGCCTCTTCGCCGAACATCTCGACGGTGAACGGTCCTTCGCCGACGCAGGACGAATACGCCTTCATGATTCCGACGGTGCGGTCGAGCTTGACGCCCGGGATGCCCGCGCCGATCGGTCCGTAGGAAGCTATCGTCGACGACGACGAGGTGTACGGATAGATTCCGAAATCAATGTCGCGCAGAGCGCCGAGCTGTGCCTCGAACATGATGCGCTTGCCCTGATTCAACTGCTCGGTCAGGTAGACTCCGGTGTCGACAATGTAATCCTTAAAGAATCCGCCGTACTTCTCGAGCCACTCGAGCATCTCCTCGTATTTGATCGGCTCAGCGTGATAGACTCCGGTGACGATCAGGTTGTTGTACTCGACGAGATCCTTTAAGTGCTCCTTGAGGGTCCCGGGATAGAAGAGGTCGCCGGTGCGGATTGCCTTCTTCTTGTACTTGTCGCCGTAGACCGGCGCGATTCCGCGGCGGGTCGAGCCGTACTTCTTGTCGGCGAGGCGCTCCTCCTCGAGGATGTCGAAGCGGACGTGATAAGGCATCGTGATGCAGGCGCGGTCGCTGATCTTGAGGTTCTTCGGGCTGATCTCGATTCCGGCGTCGCGGAGCTTGTTCACCTCTTTGTAGAGGTGCTCGAGGTCGATGACCATTCCGTTGCCCATGACATTTACGATCTCGGGGCGCAGAATGCCCGACGGGAGAAGGTTCAGAATGAACTTTCCGCGCTCATTGACGACGGTGTGACCCGCGTTGTTTCCGCCCTGATAACGGCAGACGATGTCCTGCTCCTGCGAAAGAAGGTCGACCATGCGTCCCTTTCCCTCGTCGCCCCAGTTGATTCCGACTATTGAAGTAAGCATTTTGTTTCCTCCATAAATCCGCGGTCGAGCCGCGCTTTTTTATCTGCTTCTATTATACCACTTTTTTTCGGTAATGTCCAGTCCTTTTCGCGTTTTTATCTATACGAAAATCAAATACCCGCTATAAGCTGTGGTTATAGCGGGCTGCTCTTACATTAAGATGACCTTGAGAGACGGTGTGTCTCCGGCGTTCAGCGCGATGACACTGAATCCGTCGCGCTCAAAGAAGTCCTCAGGTACGCTCTTAAAGACCCGGTGCGAGCTGACGATCACCTGCGGACAGTCGAGGCGGTTCACGAAGCCGTTCCGGGGCTCGCCCGGCGCGAAGACCGAGTCGTAGTGCTCGTGCCCGGCGACCGCGCAGACGATCTCATGCCGCTTCAGAATCGACTCGGCGCGTTCCCGGTCATCGATCCAGCCGCAGAGCGACGCGCGGGTCGCCTTCCGGACCCTCTCGCCGTCCCAGACGTCCATCAGCGTGTCAGGACCGTCATAGACCGAGCAGAACGGCACGTGGCTGAAGATCACGATCCGCTTTCCGGTCGTCCCGCAAAGCGTCCTTTCGAGCCAGTCGAGCTGCTCATCTCCGAACGACCAGAGCGGAGTCGGATACACTCCGCCAAGCTCCGAATCGTGCGGAACTGACAGGAAGACAAAGCGGTATCCGCCAAAGTCGGCATAATACCAGACGCTGTCGCCGTCGCGCTTCGCGAGTCCGCGGTCAAAGCCCTTCACCGCGCCGCGCCAGAGAGTCGGCGAGAAGAAATCCGTTCCGACGGCGTCGTGGTTTCCGTTTATCGCGAGAAGCGGCGCTCCGGCGGCTTCGGCGAGCTTTTCGCAAATGCCCGAGATCAGCGCGGCTACCTTGGCGTTTGAGGCGTGCCTGTCACGCCCGAGCATCGCAGGCATATCTCCGAGCGAGATGACCGCGTCGGGCTTTCTTATCTCACGCAGCTCGCAAAGCGCCGAGACCTGCGCTTTTAAGTGCCTGTCGTCAGGCGAGTCGGTGTGCAGGTCGGCAAAGACCGGGATGACAAAGCGGCTCGCGCTCAGCAGTTCAAGCGTCTTTTCCGGGATGTTCAGCATCACTTCGCGGTCAGCTCGACTCTGCCGTTGACCGGCACGGGAACGCGCGCGAAATCGAGACTCTCAAAGCCGCCGTCACCGATCTTCTCGCCGAGGCAGTCAAAGACCTCATAACTATAAGCGCCCGGATCCTTGCAGTCGAACACGACCTCATTCTCAAGCGACGCGTTGACGACGATGATCTTCTCTGTCGGCTCGTTTATGTAAGCGAACCTTCCGGCGTAGACCGCGCCGATCTGAACGCCGTCCTTCTTCGACGAGACATAGGTGTAATCCGACGCGTAATTCTTGTAGAACATCTCGCCGTCGAGCAGCACGTCGCGGTGCCTCGTCCAGAAGTCGAGATAAGTCCTGACCATCTTCGCGTGGCTCCCGGGCATTCTGTCGTGGCGCACCGAGATCTGCGGGACCGAGAAGAGCACGTGAGTCAGCTGGAAAGCCGCGAGCTCAACCGGCTCGTCGTAGTTCCACATCACCATATCCGAGTGAACGGCGGTGTTTCCGCTCGTCATGCGCAGCGAGAGCGTGTTCAGGCGATTCTGGTAGCTGTCGTTCGGGCAGTCTCCGGAGCGGATCATGTTGCCGAAGGTGCGCATCAGCGGACCCATGTAGCTCTGTCTGAACTCGATGAGAATCTCGGGGTTGAGCTTTGTCAGCTCGCGCATGACGTCCTTCATCAGTCTGTCGACCGCGTCGTAGACCGAGACATAGTCCATGCCATCCTTCACCACGTCGCTCTGGCGGAAGGAGTCGATGAAATCGAGCTTGAAGCCGTCGAGTCCCCAGTCGAGCACAGCGTTTCTGTAGATGTTTATAAGGTACTCACGCACCTCGGGGTATCTCGGGTCGAGCGTGAAGGTGTCGTTCCATCTGCCCTCGAGGAACTTGTCCTTGAAGCGCTCGTAAGCCTTTGAATGCAGTCCGACGAACGGCACTGAGTACCAGAGCACGAACTTCAGTCCGGTCTCATGCACCGCGTCGACGAAAGCCTTCATGTCGGGAATCTTTGCCGGAGTCGGCTCCCAGTCGCCGCAGTAGGCGTAGCCGCGCGCGTTATTGTCGGTCTGCCAGCCGTCGTCGACTATAAGCGACTTGCACCCGAGCTTTCCGAAGAATCTGCACTCCTCGACGATCGCCGGGACGTCGATCTGCTGGTGGAAGCTGTACCACGCCGAATAGAGCGGGCTCTTCGCGGTGTCCGGCACTTTTATCGGCTCGTAGCCATCGTAGGTCTCCCACCACTTTGAGACGTCCTCGACACACTTGTAGAACGGAATGTCGCGCGTGTCAATACGGATATCGCACTCGTAGTCGGTCACAAGGCAGTCGACGTTTATGAGCACGGTGTTGACGAGCTCGGCGCTCTCCTCGACGACGCCCGAGCGGAACTTCACGCTGTTCTTGGCGTCGGAGCAGGCGAGGGTCATGCGATTCGAGTCGTCATAGGCGAGGTTCGAGAATACCGGCGCGGAGGACATCGCGTTCGAGCCGACATAGCCGCCCCAGTTCGGTCTGATATTCTTGTGCTGATAGCCCATCGGGCTGTAGCAGGCGTTGACGCCGATGTCGGGGGTATTCCACTCGAGCTTCAGTTCGAGTTTTGACGGAGTGTCGTTCACGGCTCTGAGGTGGAGGAGCTTTACGCCGCCGGAGAGCTCTTTTTCGGTGTATCCGGCTTTGAAGCCGTTGTTCGCGGTAAGAGTATACATATTGTTTCCCTTTCAGTTCATGAATTTATCGAATCCCGACTCGTCGACTCTGAGATGCACCCACTCGTTCTGCGGCTGAGCGCCGAGCGACTCGTAGAATTTCAGCGACGGCGTGTTCCAGTCAAGGCAGGACCACTCGAGCCTTCCGCAGTTCTCGTCCTTCGCGAGCTTGCAGAGCGCCTTCAGAAGCGCCGTCCCGACGCCCTCGCCCCGCTTTTCGGGCAGGACGAAGAGGTCTTCTAAGTAGATTCCCTTGCGGCACTTGAAGGTCGACAGGTTGTAGAACCAGAGCGCGATTCCGATGACCTCGCCGTTTTCCTCGGCTACGAGACAGTGCCCGACGCCGCTCTCAAAGAGGAGCTTTCGCATATCCTCCTCGCTTCCGGTCACAAGGTCGGTCATCTTCTCGTACCCGGCGAGCAGCAGCACAAGGCGGTAAACAGAATTTACGTCCCTTTCCTCAGCGTTTCTGATATTAAACATCGAAAACAACCATCGCGTGGAGCTCGACCTTTCCGACCTCTACGCTTGCCTTTCCGTTCTCATACTTGTAGTCAAGATCGGTCTCGACGAGTCCGCCGTCCCTGTACTCGACCTTATAGACGCGCTTCGGTTCGGGGACTTTCGCGTCAAGCTTTATCTCATAGAGCGGCAGAATGTCCTCGATGACCTCGACACCGCTTCCGCGCTTTGTCGTGTGAGCGAACAGAAGATGCGCGACATAGCGGCTCTCCTTCTCCTGCTTTGTGAAGGTGACGATTCCGCGGTCGGGTAGATTGGTCGTCACGGTCGGGTCGAGAAGCGACTTTATCATATGCAGGACGAGCTCCTTCAGGTGATACGAGCCCTTGTCGGCGTAGTCGGCGAAGACCTTCCACGCGATATAACCGGTGTTCCCGGTCAGCACAGCGCCCGGACGGTCAGCGCCGGGATTGTTCGGCGTGTGGCGGTGAGAGCAGAAGTGCTCGGGCGTGCGGTTGAAGTAAGTCTCCTCGACGAGCGCCTCGACGCTTCCTCTTTCGGCGATGACATTCATCGACGGCTGATACATGACGTAAGCGGTCTTTCCGTTGACCGCGTCGTATTCGGGAATCATGTAGTTCGGGTTGTAGGCGTTGACTCCCTCGCACTTTACGCCAAGGTCGAGCGCGAACTGATCGTCGCCCTCCCAGAGTCCCGACTCGCCGGTGCAGAGCAGCTTTCCGCCCTCAGCCAGATATTTGTCGAGCTTTACCTTGAGTTCGCCGTCTACACGGATGACGTCGGGGAGAATGAGCAGCCTGTACTCCGAGAGATCCTCGTACTGGTCGACCAAGTTGAAGAGATATTTGCCCTCGAGAAGCATTCTCGAAGCGCCTACATCAAACGGGCAGCTGCGGTCGGGGCGGTTTGAGAACGCCTCGGCGCTGAGTATCGCGATGTCGGTGATATGCTTCGCGCCGCGGACATAGGGCTCTTTCGCCTCGACCTCGGCGTATGCCCTGCCGATGAGGTTGTAGGTCGACATGTTCATCTCGCCGGTCGGGTGAAGCTGGTCGCCGACAGAGCACTTTGCCCCCTCGGCGATCGAGAGCGCGACCTCATAGCGGAGCGCGTTCGGGTGCTTGAATCCGCCGAATTCGCCCCATGACAGGTGGAACTTTCCGGTCATTCCGAGAAACTCCATTCCGAGCGTCCGGCAGTAAGCCGCCGACATCGGGAAGTGATCATAGCCCCAGCCGCCTGTCGGAAGGCTCTCAAGCTCGAGATGAGTGTCGAAATGCGCGTGGTCGCGGCGACCTCTCGTGATGTTTCCGGCGTTGTGGAAGATCGTCGTGTCGGGATCGTACCTGCGGACGACCTCCTCGGTACGTCGGCAGTACTCGGCGTAGACCATGTCTGCGTGCTTCTTCACATCCTCGGGGTTGTGCGGGTCAAGACCCTTTTCGCGCATCGACTCAAGGCAGTGCTGGCAGTAGCAGACGCGCGGCGCGGAGATGTCAAGGAAGATTCCGGTCGGGTGATAAATCCGCATGACCTCGTCGACCTGGTTCATCAGGTAGTCGAGATAGGGCGTGTTGTAGCAGAGCAGATGATAGCCCGCGTGATTGAGAAAATCAGCTCCGGCGTTCGGCGAGCCCTTGACAAGGTTCTCGGGGTGCTTTTTTGCGTACTTCTCGTCAAAACCGGCTGAGATGTATACCGGCGCGTTGACACCGGCTTCGCGGCAGGCTTCGAGCTCAGCGCCTAAAAGATCGAAATTCAGCTTCGGATGCATCTCGTTGGCCTTCGACGGATGGTAAGCCCAGCCGTGATGGCACTTCGAGAAGACCGTGATCGAGTCGACATGCCCGGCTTTCAGAGCCGCCTTGAACTGCTCCTTGTCGAACCTGTCGCCGACCGAGGGAACGGCTTCGGAAGTATGGAAATCGAGGTGTACCTGTCTGTAGCGTAATTCTTTCATGATGATCCTTTCTTGTCAGAGGGGCGGGACCCATCCTTTTACAAGTTGTCTTCGACAACTTGCGGAAAGGGGACCCTGCCCCGAGTTGCCATTTACGGCAACTCGTCGACACATACTCTCCACCCTCCTCAAACCTTTTCAAACAAAACTTATTTTTTCATAATCATTTATCGGCGCAAAACCGGATGTGGTGGAGAGGTTTGTCATAAAATATTATACCTATATAATACAATAACAGCTCGGATTTGTCAAGCTGTTATTGTAAAAA
>CAKSOR010000140.1 GCA_934477985.1 uncultured Eubacteriales bacterium | reverse complement strand
CTTCAGGGGCATTTCGCTCGGCAATCCCGACGACAACAGCGGGCTTTCGCTCGCGACCGACGCCTCGGATATCTCATATCAGGAGAACTGGTACCGCGGCGGATGGTTCGACCACCTCGAGACCTACTGGCGCAATTTCACCGGGACTCCGCGCTTCGGGAACCGGCATTACGACGAGCCGGGCAAGCGCGACACCGCGACGCTCTGCGCTCACAAGCGGCTCGAGCCGAATGAGAGCTTCAGAGTCAGATTCGTTCTGGCATGGTACTATCCGATAAAGCCCGACCAATGGAAATGGGGCGGCGAATCCGAGGTCGAGGTCAGAAATTACTACTCCTTCCTCTTCGATTCGGCGAAAAGCGCGGCGCTGTTCAGCCTCTCTGAATGGGACAGACTCTACAGAGCGACAAAGCGCTGGCACGACGAATTGTTCGCCTCAACTCTGCCGGAGGATGTCATCGAGGCGGTCAGCGCGAACTGCTCGGTACTCAAGACCGAGACCTCGATAAGAGTCGGCGAGAAGGGCGATTTCTACGGCTGGGAGGGGCTTTACGAGAAAGCCGGCTCCTGTCCCGGCACCTGCACGCACGTCTGGAACTACGCCTATGTCATGCCCTACCTCTTCCCCGACCTCGAGCGCGGCATCCGCGAGAACGACTACAGATATAATCAGACCGAGAACGGCGGAATGGTCTTCCGGACACGGCTTCCGTTCGGTCGCGGAGGAAAGCCGACATCGGCATGGTTCCGCCCCTGCGCCGACGGACAGTTCGGCGGGATAATCAAGACCTGGCGCGAATGGAAGCTCTCGGGCGACACCGAATGGCTCCGCTCGCTCTGGACTGAGGTCAAAGCCTCGCTCGAGTACGCCTGGAGCGACAAAAACCCCGACCGCTGGGACGAAAACCGCGACGGAGTCCTCGAGGGCAGGCAGCATCACACGCTCGACATGGAGCTCTTCGGACCTTCAAGCTGGCTTGAGGGCTTCTATCTCGGCGCGCTCAAGGCGGCGGCTGAGATGGCGGACGCGCTCGGCGACCCGGACGGAGACAAATACCGCGAGCTCTTTGAGCGCGGCAAAAAATGGACGGCTGAAAATCTCTTCAACGGCAGACACTTCATCCAGAAAATCGATCTCACCGACAAATCGCTCATCGACCGCTTCGGCGCTGACAACTACTGGAACTCCGAAGCCGGGCAGATAAAATACCAGATCGGCGAGGGCAGCGAGATCGACCAGCTTTTGGCGCAGTGGCACGCCGACATCATCGGGCTCGGAGAGCTCTTCGACGAAAAGCAGGTCGACACCGCGCTCTCTGAGATGTTCAGGCTGAATTTCAAGGAGAACATGCGCGGACACTACAACACCTTCCGGCTCTTCGCGGTCAACGACGAGGCGGGCGCGATAATCTGCGAATGGGACAAGGACGCAAAGAAACCGGCGATTCCGATTCCCTACGCGCAGGAGTCGATGCACGGCTTTGAGTACGCGTTCGCCGGACTGCTCCTCAGCCGCGGGTTCATCGACGAGGGACTGCGGGTAGTGAAATCCGTCCGCGACCGCTACCGCGGATTCAACCGCAATCCCTGGAACGAAATCGAGTGCGGCTCGAACTACGCGCGCTCGATGGCGTCCTTCGCGCTGATACCGATTCTCTCGGGGATGAGAGCCGACATGACGCGCGGCGAGCTGAGCTTCAAGCCGATTCTGCCGGGAGATTTCCGCTCGGTATGGTCGGTCGGAGACGCCTGGGGCAATGTTCAGCTCGGCAAAGAGAACAGACTTGAAATCATCGACGGCGGGCTGAGACTGAAAAAGCTCGGACTTCCGGTCGGCGGGGTGAAATCGGTCGAGGTCGACGGAAATCCGGTCGGATTCAGAACCGAGAACGGCTTCATCGTCTTCGACAGAGAAATCGCGGCGAAGAGTTCGATAGTTATAAAATAAAGATATGGCGTCCGTCATCAAGGCGGACGCCGTTTTTGTTATCTGATTGTATCGACAAAATAAGCGTTCGAATACGACTTGTACCCTTCCTTGTCGACCACGACGAATCTGAACCAGACCTCGTCGTCACTTATCTGAAAGGTTGCCTCGCCGTCCCTTGCGGGGTCCGGATAAGCCGCGCGGCTGGAGCGAGTCGCGGTTATCATATAGATCGCGCGGGCGGGCGAGGTCTTTATCGTGACCTTTCCGTCCTCGTAAACGATCGACTTGATGTCCGCGCCGAAGTGCGTCGAGCTGCCGGAGACCGCGTAGAAACTGCCGGTCTCAAGCGCCTTTATCAGCGACTCATAGCTGAGGTCGGGCGCGAGCAGAACCGTGCTTCCGCCGAACGAGTCGCAGCGCGGACTGTCGTCGGGCTGATGGTTGTGGTTGTCGTCGGTCGCGAGCGCAAAGATCCGCTTGCCCTGATTCAGGAAATCGTCGTAGCAGTGACCGTTGTCGTCGTCATAGCCCTCGACAAGACAACCGTAGTTGACCATCTCGAAAGCGTCCATATTCGCGTAGCCGCTGTACTGCGGATAGCTCTCGAGCGACCAGACCGGGTGGTTGTAGGTGACATAGAAGCCCTTAGCGCGACCTGAACGCATGAATTCCGAGATGAACGCGCCGTTGTAGATACGCTTCGTGTCGGGCTGAGTCAGGTCGTTGTCGGTGCGGTCGAGCCAGGGTATCATTTTCTCGCTCTTATACGCCCAGGCGCGGAAGAACGGGTCGGCGCGGTTCGACTTGTCCTTCGCTATCATGCAGATGTGGCAGACCTTGACAGTCGGAGTCCACGCGCCCTCGTTTATATCGTACTCGATGGCGTTCAGCGCGACGAAGGAGTCGTCGGTCAGGTCGTTGTGCGGGATGAACGCGTTGTGGTCGGTGTAAGCGATCGCCGAATAGCCGCGGGACTTGTAGAACTCCTTCAGCTCCTCGGGAGTCTTCTTTCCGTCCGAGATAGTCGAATGGCAGTGCAGATTCGCGCGGTAGTGGTTGAGTGATTCGTCAAGAAGTATCTTCTTCATAGTTTTCTCCTTATATTATCGCCCGGATGCGCTTCGCCCCGGGATGAAATTCATCGGTGTAATACGCGTTCGTCCAAGCCTTGTTTCCCCTCATGTCGCGCACGCGGAAGCGCATGTAGCCGTAGTCGGGGTCGACCTTGAACGCCGCCACGGTAATCGGCGAGCCATCGTCAGAAGCGGCACGCCCGCCCTTGCGTCCGATCGTGTTCATACAG
Organism: uncultured Eubacteriales bacterium; assembly: GCA_934477985.1. GTDB lineage: Bacteria > Bacillota > Clostridia > Oscillospirales > CAG-272 > Flemingiibacterium. Next base: position 3,643 of record CAKSOR010000140.1, on the reverse strand, counting down.
ATGTCGGCGGCTTCGCTCGTCCTTATGTGAACGTAACCGTCCTCGTAGTAGAGCTCCTCGATCAGCGGTCCAGTCGACGCGTAGAACTCGCCGCGCTCAAGCGCCCCGATAACCGCCGAATAGCTCAGCTCGGGCGCTTTTATCATCGTAAATCCGCCGAACGAGTCGGTAAAACTTTTACCGCCGTTGTGGTTATCGTCGGTCGCGAGCGCGAAAATCCTCTTCCCGCTCTTCAGAATGTCCTCGAACACCGCCTCGGAATCGTGCAGTCCGTCAAACACATAGCTGCCGTGGTTGTAGACCTCAACCGCGAAAGCGCCCTCGAACATTCCGTAGTCCGAGTAGTTTATGTTGTCCCACTCGGGATGGTTTATCGAGACAAGAAAACCGTTCTCATTCGCCGTTCTTATTATCTTGTTTATGTTCGCCGGATAATAGTGCAGATCGCGCAGCTCACCGGCGTACTTTATCGAGTCAACCTCCTCGCGCGACAGCTTTCCGCGCCTGACCAGCCATTCGACCGTATCGGGGTGATAGCCGCACTGGGTCAGGTTGTCCGGAGTCTTCGCGAAAAGGTTGAGGTCGACGATTTTCCTGAGAGAATGCGGCGTCAGCGTGTCGTCGCTCCGGACGCTGATCTCATACGCGGTCAGAATCAGAAAATCCGGCTCGGAGAGCGAATAGTTCGAGTGCAGCGCGTCATGGTCGCTCGTCGCCAGAATCGAATATCCGCGCTTTTTGTACTCCTCCTTCAGCTCGGCGACCGTGAACGAGCCGTCGGACAGCGTCGAGTGGCTGTGAAGATTTGCCTTATAGAAATTGCCAACCTCCGGCAGAAGATATTTTCTCATTTTCTCTCCAGAATGAATTTGTCGGACTCCTCAAGCCCGAGAAGGTCGATAATCCGCTCGGCGTTCTCCTTTTCGGCGTCGAGTCCGGCGGGATGATGCGCATCGCTTCCGAAATAGAACTTACAGCCGTTCGCCTTCGCGCGGCGGTAGATCCGCAGCTCGCTTTCCGGATCCGGAAATTCCGGGAACCTCGAGTCGAAATTAAGCTCGATGCCTGCGCCGCGTTCAGCCGCGCGGGTAAAGAGCCGGTCAAGCTCGCTGTCCGGGATGAGATCGAGCGTCTCCCGGCAGTGTCCGCGGTTCATCAGCGAGCAGGTCAGATGCGCTATGCCGACCTTATGGAACGGGATGTCCATATCGAGCACGGCGTCAAATCGGTCAACCCAGAGCTCAGCGCGCTCCTCGGTGCTCTCGTCGCCGCGGCAGGTGAAGCCGTTCATATGCAGGTGAGTCGTCGGAATTATTACAAACGCGAACTTGTCGAAGTTCTCACGTGAGATTCCGAGCGTCAGATTCTTGTCAAGATCGGTCTCGACACCGAAGAGGAAGTTCACGCGGTCGCTCTTCGGAAGCGGAAGCGCCTTGGCAATATGCGCGTAGTTCTGACGGCTGTAGAAATCGAAATTCTCCGCGCCGGGAACGGTCTCGTCCCAGTAATGGTCGGTCAGGCAGATGGTTTTCAGATTATTCTGCTCGGCGTATTCAAGGATTCGTGTGGGATTCTGTGCAGAATCTCCCGAGCAGAGCGAGAGTCCCGAGTGGATATGCAGATCGTTATCAAATATGTATCGCATTGGAATACCTCCATTTTTAACCATTATACCACCTGAAATGTGATTTGTCAAGCCCAAAATGAAAATTCGCACAAAAAAATCGCCCTCTGATCTCTCAGGCAGGCGATTGGATTTATGGCAAGTTGTGTGGAAGAGCCGGTTTCATATGCCGACGCGACAGACCGCCCGGGTCAGTTGCCGCGTATTCCCGATTTTCCGGGCGCTTCTCGGACAATCTCGAAGGCGTCGCAGTCCTTCACGATGACCTCGCCCTCCGAGCGAAGCACCAGCTTCGGCGAGGTGTAGCCGTTCAGTTTCACATTATCAAGCTCAATGAGCGAGAAATTCTCGGCGTCGATGGGGCCCTGACTCTCAATGCCATCGACCGCCGAGAGCCCGACGTTCTTCAGTCTGAACTCGATCGGCTTGTCCTTTTCCCCGAGTATTCCGGTCGGAAGGCTGACATTCGCGAGACGGCAGTTCTCGAAGGTGATCGAGCGGAGCGGTTCTCCGCACGACCAGATATGCTCGCCGAAGGTCATCTTGAAGAGGTCATAGGAGGCGTCGAAATCGCAGTTGCGGACAGTGATATTGCCCGGCTCATACGGCAGTTTTCCGAAGCGCTCGTCACAGTAGTAGAGGAACGCGTTGAGCGTGCGTCTGCGGTGCGCCGTGCCGGTGAATTCGCCGAGCGCCTTCTCCTCGGGCGAGAGCGAGCCGCGGAAACCGAATCTCGGCTCGCCGTGGTTCTCACACTCCTCGATGAGCACGTCGGTGCCGCCGAATCTTATCGAGCTGCACGACGAATTGAGTACGCAGCGGCGCATCGTGACGTTCCTGCTGCCGAATCCGGCGAGGCTGTCGTCGCCCGTCCAGAACTTGCAGTCCTCGATGAGCACATTCTCGCAGAGGAAGACGTCGAGTCCGTCGTGTCCGCCCTGCACCGTCACGCCGCGGATATCGAGATCCTTCGTCCGGAAGATCGCGTGCGCCCAGTTTCCGGTCGCCCGGAGAGTGTAGCCGCGCAGGGTCACACGCTCGCAGTCCCAGATATTGATTCCGTGCGGTCCGCGGTAATTCTCCTCGCCGGACGGGTCAAAGCAGTTCATTCCGTTTATTATCGAGCCGGGCTCGCCGATTATCGCGAAATCGTGCGCGTCAAAGGCGCGGATCATCGCGTTGTTCCAGCGGCTCGTGCGGAGCGCCGAACGGTATTTCGCCGGCTCTTTGTCTGGCACGTCGATCGGCTCGAGCCTGTCCTCGCGCCAGGCGTTGTAGTCGTCCGGGTCGCGGCTGCCCTCGAGTATCGCGCCGGATAACAGGTGCAGCGTAACGTTCGAGCGGATGCGGATTCCTCCGGTGCGATAGACGCCCGCGGGAATCACGACCTCGCCGCCGCCGGCAAGAAAGCAGTCGTCGATCGCCGCCTGAATCGCCTTGGTCTGCAAGAGGTCGGATTCGACCGCCCCATAGTCGGTTATGTTGAAAGTTCTCATGATTCAGTTCTCCTTCGGTCTTGAAGTAGTTCCGCGGATTATCAGTTCGCTGCTGAGCATCACCTTCTGTATCGCGCGGGTCGGGTCGGCGATACGGTCGATCAGCAGATTGGCGGCGAGCGAGATCACCTCGTCCGGGAAGGTTTTAATCGTCGTGAGCGGTGCCAGGGTGAACGCCGAGGACGGAATGTCGTTGATTCCGATTATCGAGACATCCTCAGGGACTTTGATCCCGCGCTGCGAAAAGGTATGCATCGCGCCGATCGCGACCTCGTCGTAAGCCGTGATGAACGCGGTCGGACAGCTTCTCGAGCGCAGAAAATACTCCGCGCCCTCGACGCCGATCATCTCGAAGCGCCTTGAGCTCACGAACATGTCGCGTTCGGAGACAGCGAGTCCGCGCTTCTCCATCAGCTTCATGAAGGACTTCTGCTTTTCGCGCGTGTTCCGCTCGCCGATATAGCCGATATGACGGTGTCCGAGAGAGACCAGATGGTTAATCGCGTCGTCTACTCCTCCGGGC
>CAKSOR010000139.1 GCA_934477985.1 uncultured Eubacteriales bacterium | reverse complement strand
TTCGCGTGAAAACTCCAATTATTCAGCTTATCCGGGGGGTGATCGGCACTTGCACAGCGGGATAATACTTGGAATTCTGAACGGACCCGGGCTGGCACTCGCGGTTTTTGGCTGCGGAGTCGTGCTGACGGTGAAGCTCCGCGCGGCGCTCAACCCGAAAAAGCTGCTCAGAGCCTTCCGCGGGCAGAGCGGTGAGATGCCTCCGGTGAAAGCCATGTGCGTCGCGCTCGCCGGAACGCTCGGGGTCGGGAACATCGCCGGAGTCGCCTCGGCGATCGCGATCGGCGGCGCTGGTACGGTCTTCTGGATGTGGGCGAGCGCCTTTTTCGCGATGGTGATAAAGTACGCTGAGACGGTGCTCGCTCTGGGACACCGGCGCGGAAAACACGGCGGCGCGTTCTGGTACATGCTCGACTCGGGCGCGAAATGGGCGGCGGTTATCTTTTCGATCCTCTGCCTCTTCGCGTCGCTGACAATCGGAAGCTCGATCCAGTCGAACGCCGCGGCGACCTGCCTTGAGGGACAGCTCGGACTCGACCCGCGGATCTGCGGAGTAATCTTCGGCGTCGGCGCGCTGATTGTCATCTCGGGCGGCTTCGGGCGGATAACCGGCTTCATAATGACCGCTGTTCCGGTCGCGAGCGTCGGCTACGCGCTGATTTCCATCTATATAATTATAACAAACCTTCCGTGCCTGCCGGGCGTCATAGCGGAGATCTTCGGCGAGGCGCTCGGAGTCAGAGCCTTCGCGGGTGGAATATCCGGCTTTCTCACGTCAAAGGCGCTGTCTCTCGGAGTCACGCGCGGGTTGGTCTCGAACGAGGCTGGCTGCGGAACAGCGCCGATCGCGCACTCAAGCTCGGACGCCAAAGACCCCGCCGTGCAGGGAGTTTTCGGCATGCTCGAGGTCGCTATCGACACGCTCGTGCTCTGCACGCTGACGGCTTTTGTGGTTCTTATCGCGAGGGCGCGCGGAGTCGGACTGCCGGTCGACGGAATGGAGGCGGCGCTCGCGGCTTTCGGCGGGTTTCTGCCCTTTTCGGGGATATTCCTCTCGGCGGCGGTGACGCTGTTCGCGTTCGCGACGGTGATCTGCTGGTTCTTTTACGGCAGCGAGTGCCTGAGATTTTTGTTAAAGGGCGGCGCGCAGGCTGAGAGCGCTGTGAAGTTCTATCGTGTGGTCTTCGCGCTGGCGGCAGGCGTCGGAGCGTTCACAGACGGCGGTCCGCTCTGGAGCGCGTCTGACCTGACAATCGGCGCGATGACGATACTGAATCTGTTCTTTGTGATGAAGCACAGCGACTCGCTGCGCCCTGCTCCGCTCGAAGTAATAAGTAAGAGTGAAGAGTGAAAAAGTAGAGGTACAAAAGCATCGAGGAGTTATCGGTTCTGCCCACATGCTCCGCGTTTGCCAACAATATATACTTCTTCACTCTTCACTTTTACTTCTTCACTCGAGCGACGCGAAGCGGAGCGAGCATGCCACCTTGTTCCCTGTTGACTGTCATGGACAAATGGACAAATCTCTATGGAAACACTGAATAATTCGGGCTTTCACAGAAAAAAGTCTTGGATTTATGGACTTTTTTTCTGTGAAAGCAACCTTAAATCAGTGTTTCCCTATATAGCTAAAATGTCCGTGTCCATGTCCAAATATGAATTATTATTGAACGATGTATTCTTTCGCGACCGGCGCGCGATGAAACCAATCCGGGAATTAGTTCCAAATTACGAAAAAATATTTGAAATTTGTATTGACAAATCGAGGAAATGGTAGTATAATATATGTACTACCATTTTTATTATTGGAGGACTGAAAAATGAACATGAAAACACGACCGAAGGTCGGTATGCTGCTCATCGGGGCTAAGCGCTTCCGCGAGCTCGGGCAGGGAACGGCTGACGGTACATACGAATCGAGAAAGCTCGGCGAGGCTGAGCGCTATCTGAACCGTTTCGGCGAGTTCGCCGATATCGTCTACGACGGGATCGTCTATGAGCGCGAGGATGTTCAGCGCACGATCGACCTCTTCTTCAAGGAGCGCGTCGACTGCGTTTTCGCGATGTATCTCTCGTGGGCTGAGGACTTCACCTGGATTCACTTCCTGCGCGACATGCCGCCCGTGCCGATCTTCTTCTCGTCGGTCGTCCGCGACAGGCTCGACATTGTCGACACCAACGACGAGAACCAGTTCATCGACTTCCTGTCCGCCGGAGCGCTCGTCGGAGTCCAGGAGGCTTCAGGCTCGTTCAGACGCTTTGACCGCCCGATGTGCGAGAGCTTCATCGGTACGCTCGACGAGGTCGCGCCGGAGTTCAGGGTGTTCGCGAAGGCGGCTCATGTCCGCGCGCAGCTCAGAAGGACGAACCTCAGCCTGCTCTCCTGCTACAACGAGGCAATGTGGGCGACCTATCTCGACCCGTACAACATCTTCTCGAAGATAGGTCCGGAGATTCACTTCCTGAGCGTTCAGGAGCTGACCGACGAGATCTCGAAGGTCCCGGACAGCTTCACCGACGAGCTCACGAAGTCGATCGCCGACAGCTACAGAATGATGCCGAACGTCGATTACGACAAGTTCAAGGCGTCGGTAAGAGCGTCATACGCGATGGAGCAGATAGCCAAGCGCGCCGGCACCGACCTGCTTGTTCTCAACGACATCGACACCGTGCTCTTCAAGTACGTCGGACTCCGCCCCGGCTTCACCCCGACCGATAAGTCGATCGAGATGGTCACCGTACCCGAGGGAGACATCGGCGGCGGACTCGCGACCTACATTCTCCAGATGCTCGCCGGATCGAACGCGAACTTCATCGAGCCCTTCTACATCGACCACGCGAATGGCGCGTTCGTCGCCGGACACGCCGGACCTAACGATTACCGCGAAGCGCCTGAGAACGTCGTTATCGCGCGCGACGAGAGATTCGCCAAGACCGCGTGGAAGTACGCCGGAGCTCCGTTCGCCTGGTACGTCTTCCCGGCCGGGATGAAGACGATGCTCCATATGAGCGAGAAGAACGGACGCATGAAGATGATCTGCACGGTCGTCGAGTGCCTGCCGACAAAGCACTACCTCGCAAGCTACTCGCACGCGAACTTCAGACATCCGACGCTCTCGCCTGAGGAGCTGTTCAATAAGATCGTCGAGAACGGCGTGACGCAGCACTACGGAATTGTCGCCGGAGACGTGACCGCCGAGCTCGAGGTGCTCGCAAAGCTCTGCGACTTCGAGTTCGTCAAAATCGGCTGATAAAGCACACCTCACAAGCCCGGGACGTCGTCCTGAATTAATTAAGGATGGTGCAAAGCCATGGAAATGAACGAAATTCTGAGAAACAGCATGCTGCCGAAGGAGAAGAAATGGAAGCTCGTCTGGCACGACGAGTTCGACGGCGACACGCTCGATGAGACAAAGTGGAGCTACCGCCGCCACCTCTGGCACCGCGAGTCGCCGACCTTCACCGACGAGGGAGTCACTTTAAAGGACAGCTGTATGTACATCTCGCTGATCGAGAAGGACGGAAATTACTATTCCGCGCATCTCCAGACCGGAGAGAACTACCTTGACCGACCGAACCCCGGCAAGGACTGGGTTATCGCTCCTTTCTCGAAGCCGAAGTTCATGCACAAGTACGGATATTACGAGTGCCGCTGCAAATTGCAGCAGTCAAAGGGCTGGTGGTCGGCGTTCTGGCTTCAGTCGCCGATAATCGGCTGCTGCCCCGATCCCGCGAAAGCCGGAATCGAGATCGACATCATGGAGTCCTTCGCCGATTATGGCAGGATCGACCGGAACACGATCTCCTGCAACGCGCACTGGTCGGGCTACAACTACGATTCGAATGACTACAGGACGTTCGGACTTCACGCGCACACGCTCAAGCCGACCGACGATGATTTTCACGTCTACGGAGTCGACTGGGCGCGCGACGGCTACCGCTTCTATGTCGACGGCGAGCAGACCGCTTATATGAAAGGTCCGGTCTCGGACACCGAGCAGTTCATCCTCATCTCGACCGAGTGCAACGGCTACCGGAACAATCCTCCGAAGCCCTGCAAGGAGCTTTTGGAGACCAGGCTGCCAGACGCGTTTGTCGTCGATTACGTCCGCGTATACGACGAGATCACGGAATAACACAAAAAGCAAACCAATATTAAGGAGAAAAATACACAATGAGCTTCATGTTCAACCCCTACCCCTACAACGATCCGATTGCCGTCAACCATATAACCGCGCCGGGAGTCGACCTCTCGACCGTACTGAAGTGCCCCGACTGCATAAAGGGCGAGATTAAGAAAGCCGCCGCGAAGCTCGGCAAGGGCGTTATCGCGATCGACGGCTACGTCACCGCGCCGTTTGAGCTCCTCGCGAAGCTCGCCGAGGAGGCGGTAAAGGAAGCCGGAATCAAGGCGCAGGTTGTCTGCACCTGCACGCTGGCGAAATCCGCCGCCGAGCTCGACCCGATTGTCAGAGAGTACCTCCCCGAGGATCGCGTCAAAGACCCGGTTCTTCTCTACGGAAAGATCTGGGACAAGGGCTACCACGGACTTATGGACGCCGGCAAGGTGAGCGCTCTCACCGAAAAGGCGAAGGCTTTCGACGGAATCACGATAATCGTCGGAAACGGCGCGCTCTCCGAAGACCTCATCGGACTCGCCGGATATAGGATTTTCGCCGACATCACGCCCAAGCAGGCTGTCCTGAACGTCAAGAAGGGCGGATACTGCAACTACGGCGTCGACGAGCCGCTGCCCTTCAAGATAGCTATGCGCCGCAACTATTACTTCGACTTCGACCTGAGCTTCAGTCTCAGAAAGAAGCTTCTCGAGACGAACGGCTTCGACCTCTACATCGCGGCTGACGACCCGGAGAGCCTCAAGGCGATGCCCTTCGCGACGATGAAAGCGCTGCTTACCCGCGCGACTGATTATCCGTTCAGATGCCGTCCGGTCTACCTCGAGGGCGTCTGGGGAGGCTACTTCACGATGAAGGAGAGAAATCTCCCGAAGGAGATGAAGAACGCGGCCTGGATCTTCGACCTCATTCCGATGGAGGTCTCGACGGTGCTCGAGATCGACGGACTTGAGCTTGAGTTCCCGTACTACACGCTCATCGGCGCGAACGGCGAGAAGCTGCTCGGAAAGAAGTGCGTCGAGGACTTCCACGGCTACTTTCCGATCAGATTCAACTTCGACGACACCTTCCATTCGTCGGGCAACATGTCGATTCAGCTCCATCCGGGCGAGAAGTTTCTCAAGGAGACCTCGAACGAGCTCGGACGCCAGGACGAGAGCTATTACATAGTCGCGACCGCGCAGGACGCGAAGACCTACCTCGGCTTCAATCAGGACGCCGACATCGACGGCTTCCTTGCCGACATCAAGCGCTCCGAGAAGGAGCACACGCCGGTCGACTACCAGAAGTACATCTACGCGGTCGAGTCAAAGCCGGGCGTGCAGGTCATGATTCCGCACGGAACGATTCACGCGTCGGGCAGAAACCAGCTCATTCTCGAGATCGGCTCGCTGACGATCGGCTCTTACACCTATAAGATGTATGACTATCTGAGAAAGGACCTCGACGGCAATCCGCGCCCGATTCACAGCTACTACGGCGAGATGAACCTCAACCGCGACATGCGCGAGGATTATGTCAAGGCAAACCTCGTCAACGGCGGAAAGCGGACGCTCCGCTCGGGCGACGGCTGGGAGGAGTATGTTGTCGGCGAATGCGACAGACTCTATTTCTCGCTCAGAAACGAGAAGTTCGGCGAAAGAATAGAGGACGACACGAAGGATGATTTCCATGTTCTGACGCTCGTCGACGGCGAGGAGGTCGAGATCAGATCGAAGAAGGATCCGTCGCTCTCGTTCACTCAGCACTTCCTCGACATTGTGGTCGTTCCGGCGTCGTTCGGCGAGTATGAGATAATCAACAAAAAGCCCGGAACTATAATCGTCGAGCACAAGACGATGCTCAAGAGATAATTCGCACTTACTTGAAGAAGCGTGCCGGTGAAATATCCGGCGCGCCGGGAGAAAAAGCTATGAAGAAATATGTTATCGCGATAGACGCGGGCGGGACGTTTTTCAAGTCGGCGGTGATTTCGAGCGAAGCCGAGGTGCTCGAGGGCTCGGTCGAGACTGTGCCGGCGAACTCAGACGGAACGCCGGACGATGTAAAGCACGGCTACTGGAACACGCTGGCGCTCCAGCTCGACCACGCGGCGAAGGCGGGAGTTGAGATCTCGGCTGTGGCGATAGACACGCCCGGTCCGTTCGACTACGACGGCGGATTTTCGAAGATGGAGCACAAGTTCAAGGCGATATACAATATACCGCTTCGCCCGTGGATTGAGGAAGTTGTCGGAAAGAAGCCGATAACCTTCGTGCATGATTCGGCGGCGTTCCTGTCGGGCGAGATGTGGCATTCGCCGTATGGAGACTACAGGAACGCGGCGGGAGTGATGATCGGCACGGGGCTCGGGTTTGCCACGATGATTGACGGAAAGGTTCTGAGAAAGCCGGACGGTTCACCGCTCTACTCGGTCTGGGGACTGCCTTACCGTGACGGCATCGCGGAGGATTATGTATCGGGTCGGGGAATCGCGGCGCGGTACAGGTCGTCTGAGCGGACGGCAAAGGAGATCGAGCTCTTAGCGGTGACCGGCGACGAAGAAGCTAAGGCTGTCTATGAGGAGACCGGCGAGATACTCGCTGAGGTGATAAAGCCTTATCTTGAGAAGGTCGGGGCTGAGATACTGATTTTAGGCGGACAGATCAGCCGCGGGCTTCCGCTCTTTGAAAAGCAGCTTCGAGAGGGACTTTCGGGCGTTCCGACGCTGAAGGTCATAACACGGTCGAAGCGGCTTGAGGTCTCGCACATGCTCGGCGCGGCTTACGAC
>CAKSOR010000138.1 GCA_934477985.1 uncultured Eubacteriales bacterium | reverse complement strand
GTGGTTCTGTGTACAGCGACTCAGCCTGTGACAGACCTCGATAACAAGCCGGAGGAGATAACGGACGATGTTGAGCGGCTGTTTTCCTCAATGAAGCGGGTGAATATCCATGATGAGACGCGGGTCATGCTCTACGCCGAGGATGCCGCCGAACGACTCTCCGGACTTATCGGAAAGTATGGTTCGGTGCTGATGATAGTCAACACAAAGCCGATGGCAAGAAAGCTCTACGAGCTGATGAAAGACCGTGTCACGAGCGTTCATCTGAGCACCGGAATGTACCCGGAACACCGTCTGCGGCTTATCGACCGGATAAAATCCCGCGACAAATCGAAGCCGTTCTTCTGTGTCTCGACTTCACTCATTGAAGCCGGAATAAACATCAGTTTCCCATGCGTCGTAAGAAGTCTCGCCGGACTCGGGAGCATATTGCAGGCGGCTGGGCGCTGCAACCGGAACGGTGAATGCGATCGCGGAGAGGTCTTCGTCTGGCAGCTCGATGAAAATTTAAGAAATCTCCCGGAGATAAAAGCCGCCGCCGAGATAACACGCGGCCTTCTGGTTGATGAAGAAAATATCGGTTCGCTTGAGAATATAAACATATATTTTGAGCGAGAGAGAGACAAGCTTCCTGAAATGATCTCGAAATTCTCTGACAAGCGCATAGGAGATTTCAAGAAGCTTGTTAAATTCCCGCTGCCTGCGATAAACTCTGAGACGACGATTTTCGATCTGCTCAGCACAGGTTTTGGAAGGAACTCTGCAAAAAGTGAATTTGCTTTGAGCGCCGCTTTCCGGACGGCGGGCGAGAATTTCCATGTGATCGACAGTCTGACTCGCGGAGTTCTTGTGCCTGAAGGGCGCGGAGCGGAGATACTCGCGGAGCTCTGCGGCGAATTATCCTACGACAAGACAAAACTTCTGCTGCGTGAAGCGGCACAGTACAGCGTGTCGATTTACAGCGGAATGTTCAACTATCTCAGAGAACAGAAGGCACTGATATACCTCGAAAATGTCGGTCTGTACGCGCTTCGCGAAGGATGGTATGACGACGAGACCGGAATTATGACGGCAGCGGGCGAAATGAGCTTTCTTGGATTCTGAAAAACGGAGGAGAAAAAATGAAATATCCCAACAGGGTGTCATATCTGCTCTACGGCAGATACGCGCTGTTCACAGACCCATCAACACGCATCGGCGGAGAGAAATCCACTCTTTCTGTCCCGACCTATCAAGCACTGAAGGGCATAACCGAGAGCATCTACTGGAAACCGACGATAACCTGGATAATCGACCGCGTACGGATAATGAATCCGATCGTCACCGAGTCAAAGCATATCCGACCGATAAATTTCACGGATTCCGGCAACACGCTTTCAGTATACAATTATCTGAAATCGCCGCGCTATCAGGTAGAGGCGCATTTCATATTCAATGAGTTCCGACCCGAATATGAAAACGACCGTAACGAGGACAAGCATTTCAAGATAGCCGAGCGCATGATAGAGCGTGGAGGCAGACGTGATATTTTCCTCGGCACGCGCGAGTGTCAGGGATATGTTGAGCCCTGCCGCTTTGGCGAGGGAGAAGGCGCGTATGACAAAAACGGAAGCATAAATCTCGGACTCATGCTGCACGGCTTTGATTATCCGGATGAGACGGGACGCGATATGCTCGGCGTCAGGTTCTGGCGTCCGACGATGACCGACGGAGTGATAGACTTCATAAAGCCATCGGAGTGTGATCGTCGGCTCTGCCGCGACATACGACCGATGAGAAAGAAGAATTTCAAGGAGTTCTCGGGGCTTGAGGAAGAAGCGCTGAGAAAGATTTACGAGGAGGTGGAGGAAGATGAGCTGGCTCGCGTCATTGAGCGAGACCTATGATAATTTCTACGGCGGCGCGTATGAACAGACCGGTGACCGCATAGTCCCGGTGGGATTTATCACAAAAGATGTGCTTTTTACGGTGCTTCTTGACGCTGGCGGAAAATTCCGCGGCGCGATCAGGAATGAGAAGAAGACGGTGCGGATTCCGTCATCGCCCGATGCCGCCGGACGCACCGGACCGCCTGCACCGTTTCCGCTTTATGATGAGCTCAGGTATATGGCTGGCGACTTGTCAGAAATGATCGGGCTTTCGTTTGAATCGTATTTCGAAAGCTATATTGCCGCGCTGCGTGATTGGAGTCAGGCGGAAGGCGCTCCGTCAGCACTCCGACTTCTGCTCGGCTATCTCGAGCGAAAAACGCTTGCAAACGATCTAAGAACTGTCGGGCACATAACCTACAAGAAGGATTTCAGGTCAAAAAGCGCGCTTGAAAAGCTGTACAAGGGTATGGTCGAATTCCGTATCTATGACGGCAGTGAACCTGATTATATCGGAATAGCCGATATGCCTGATGTACAGAAAAACTGGTCGAAGCGGCTGGTCGACTCTATGGGAAACTTCGGGCTTTGCTGCGCGAGCGGCGAGGTGACTGCAATAGCTGACAAGCACCCTAAGCTATTCGGAAACACAAAGCTGATCTCATCCAAGGACGCACAGAGGGTATTCCAGTACAGAGGGCGGTTCACCTCATCCGAAGACGCGTGCATGATCGGATATGAAACCTCCGAAAAGGCGCACAATACTCTGAGATGGCTTATTGGCAGACAGGGCTGCCGGAAATTCAGCCTTAATTTCGTCGCGTGGAGCAAGGAATGCTATGACGTCATTCAGCCGGATGCTGACCTTGAATTTCTTGGGATTGAACCAGAGACAAGGATTGACACGGCGGAGGATTACTCGAAATTCATCTCCGCGAGACTCGCGGGGTATCAGAAAAAGCCGGCGTATGAACCAGTTAATCATGTCATTTTGATGGGACTTGAGGCGGCGACACCCGGCAGAATGTCGATAAATTATTACGAGGAGCTCGGCGGCAGGGAATATCTCGACCGGCTCGGAAGATGGTACGAAAGCTGCTTCTGGCGGATAAGCTGGTTTGACAATGACAAAAAACGACGCACCGGCGTGCTCACGCCGAGCCTTGAGGCAATCGGTAACGCGGTATTCGGTCGTGATGAGATGATGTCAGCAAAACGTGACGTTCGAGACGAGAAGTCAGGCACAAAGCAAGTCAGGCGCTTCTACCTGAATATGCTCGCCTGTATTTCAGATGGTCGTCACGCGCCGGTCGGATATACAATGACGGCGTATCACCGCGTCTTGAACCCGCAGAGCTTCAGGAATAGAAACGGCAGCTGGCAGAGAACGGATTGGATTGATTGCATGGGAGTCACACTCGCCATGCTCAAAAGCGCGGACACAAAGGAGGAATATAACGTGGCACTTAACGAAAAAGAAACCGACCGGAGCTATCTCTACGGAAGACTGACCGCGGTCGCCGACGTGATCGAGTCAAGAGCTTTGTACGAGACAGACAGTGATCGCATGACAAACGCGGTACGGCTCTTCACTGTGATGCAGCAGCGTCCGGCGGTGACATGGCGGAATCTCGAACTGAAGCTCAAACCCTACTTCGGAAAGCTCAGCGCGGCATCACGCGCGTGGTATAAGCGGCTTATCGACTCTATCTTTGAGCTTGGCGACGATCTTATGGGGGATAACTCGCCCCTTTCGCCGCGCTTTATTGAAGGCTATCACAACCAACGATATGTTTTGCTAAACAAAAAGAAGGAGAACTGAAATGGAGAATATCAGAAACAAAATCGACTTCGCGCTCGTATTTACCGCGACAAAATGCAATCCGAACGGCGACCCGCTCGACGGCAACCGCCCGCGCACCGACATCGACAGCTTCGGAGAGGTATCGGATGTCTGCCTGAAACGCAAGATCAGAAATCGCGTGCTCGACATGGGCGGGAATATCTTCGTTCAGTCGGACGACAACCGCAGCGATGATTTCCGCTCACTCAGGGACAGAGCTGACGGCTGTGAGAAGCTCGTGGAAGCCTCCAAGTCAGGAAACAGAGATAATTACGCGAAAGTGGCATGCAAGGAATGGTTTGACGTCAGAGCCTTTGGTCAGGTGTTCGCGTTCAAGGACAGCAAGAAGGCAAAGAAGAAGTCCGACGAGGATCAGGACGAGGGTGAGAATTCCGATTCGGTATCAATCGGAATCCGCGGACCGGTCAGTATGCAGATGGCTGTGAGTGCCGATCCGGTCGATATAAATATGATGCAGATCACTAAGTCGGTAAACCTCGAGACTGGCGACGACCCTGACAAGCGCGGCAAGGACACGATGGGAACGAAATATTTCGTGGACTTCGGAGTATACACGACCTTCGGCTCGATAAATGTCAAAATGGCTGAGAAGACCGGCTTCACCGCCGAGGACGCGGATACGCTCAAAGAAGCTCTTCGCACGCTCTTTGTCAACGACGAGACCGCGGCACGCCCGTCAGGCTCAATGGAAGTCGTGAAGCTCATCTGGTGGACACACAACAACGAGATCGGTCAGTATTCGCCAGCGAAGGTACATAAGCTGCTGAATGTCGAAAAGAAGCCGGGCGTGAACACACCGCGGAGCATTGAGGATTACGATATAGCGGTCGGCGAGCTCCCCGGACTCGCTTATGAAGATGTCGCTGTCAACTGACGATTATTTACAGATTTCAGGGATAAAGCACTTCAGATTCTGCCGGAGGCGCTGGGCGCTCGTTCATATTGAGCAGCAGTGGGACGAGAATGCGCTCACAGTATCCGGACATCTGATGCACGAGAGGGTTCACGACGACGGATTTACCGAAAAGCGCGGGAGGATCATCCTCTCGCGCGGAATGCCGGTGAGGTCTGACCGGCTCGGAATTACTGGCGTCTGTGACATGGTCGAGCTGATACGCGACGATGAAAACGGTATATCAATACATGGTCGCGAGGGAAAATATCTCGTGAATCCGGTCGAATACAAGCACGGAAAGCCTGACGACGCTGATCTGTGGCAGCTATGCGCGCAGGTTATCTGCCTTGAGGAGATGTTCGTGACCGATATTCCGCGCGCGGACATATATTACGGCGGTCTTCACGCGCGAAAGACCTATGAGATCACTCCTGAGCTCAGATCCGAGGTGGAAAAAGCCGTTGAGGAGATGAATTCACTCATGAAGCGCGGCTATACGCCAAAGGTCAGACCACAGAAGTTCTGCCGGAACTGCTCGATGTACGAGATCTGCCAGCCTGGGTTGTCAAAGCGCGGTTCGGCGTCGGAATATGTGAAAGGGGTGCTTGCCGAAGAATGAAAAAACTGCTCAATACACTCTATGTCACAATCCCCGACACTTATCTGCGGCTTGACGGCGAGTCTGTCGTGATTTGCGGCGAAGAGGATGTGATCGGCAGAATCCCACTTATCAACCTGCAATCAATAGTTTGTTTTTCATATAAGGGCGTGAGTCCGGCGCTGCTCGGAGCTTGTGCCGAGCGCGGAATAGAGGTCTGCTTTCTCAGCAATCACGGAAGATTTCTCGCGCGGGTATGCGGACCGGTTCACGGGAATGTGCTGCTCCGTGAGGCACAGATGACACTGTCGGTCGACGACGGTAGATCACTTGAGGCAACGAAGACCTTCATTGAGGCGAAGATATACAATTGCCGCTGGGTCATTGAGCGAACCTTGCGCGATCACCCGCAGAGAGTTGACGAGGACGCGCTGCGGGACGCGATAGAGCAGCATAAGAAGTGCCTTGAACAGGTGCCGTCAGCGGTTGACAGCGGTGAACTCATGGGGATCGAGGGAGCGGCGGCTAAGGCGTATTTCGGAGTGTTCGATCAGATGATCCTGAGAAATAAGGACGATTTCAGATTCGACGAGCGGAACAGGCGACCGCCGACCGACCGCGTGAACGCGTTGCTGTCCTTCACATACACACTTCTGACAAATGAGATCTGCGGAGCGCTTGAGAGTGTTGGACTTGACCCTTATGTCGGATATCTGCACAAGAAGCGTCCCGGGAGATGTTCGCTTGCCCTTGACATTCTCGAAGAATTGAGAGCCGCTTTTGCGGATAGGTTCGTTTTGTCACAGATAAATCTCGGCGCGGTGAACGGTGATGATTTCGATACTAAAGAAAACGGCGCGGTGTTTCTGAAGGATGACGCGAGAAAGAAATTTCTGACCGCGTGGCAGACTCGGAAGCAGGAGATGATGACGCATCCATTTCTCGGCGAGAAGATGCAGTGGGGGCTTGTGCCATATAGTCAAGCGATGCTTTTCGCGAGATGGCTCAGAGGCGATCTTGACGCATATCCGCCGTTTTTCTGGAAGTGAGGAGAAAAGATGCTGATTCTTGTGACATATGACGTGTCGCTTACAGACGCGGGAGGGCAGAAAAGACTTCGCCGAGTCGCAAAAGTATGTCAGAATTATGGAGTCAGAGTGCAAAATTCTGTGTTTGAGTGTGTTGTCGACGAAGCGCAGTTTGTACTCCTGAGGGACAGACTGAAAAAAGAGATAGCTCCGGAGCAGGACAGCCTGAGGTTCTACCGACTCGGGAACAATTATAAGGATAAGGTCGAGCACTACGGAGTAAAGCGGGAGATAAGTGTCGATGAACCGCTGATCCTATGAAGTGCGAACCACAGGTGTACAGGATATTGCCAATGGGTTCGCACCGGGAATTTACGCGCTGAAGAGGTTTGGAGAAAGGATGGTGGGTGAAGAAAAAGATATAATTTGTGCAATACCGCCATGAACATGTGGAAATATTTGCATGATACTGTAAGGTATTGCGGTCACTCCCCGCGAGGGGAGTGTGGATTGAAATTCTTGATTGCATATATATTATACTATACTTTTCAGTCACTCCCCGCGAGGGGAGTGTGGATTGAAATTTACCTGCTCGGCGAACGGCAATAACCTGCTGGTCGTCACTCCCCGCGAGGGGAGTGTGGATTGAAATGA